>NZ_JBKDRI010000083.1:0-6240 GCF_046341535.1 Acidovorax sp.
CGGCCCAAGCCCAGGACGGTCGAAAGATCAGTGGACTGACGCAGATCAACGCCGTACAAAAGTCGCTGCTGTGCGCACTGAAGCTTGCCGTGCCAACCCCTGGCGCCATCCAGAACCCGCATTTGTAGTCTGCGCTTTGAAACGCGAATTCAATCGAATCAAGCACTTGCGTGCGTGAACTGTCGAACTTGGGTGGCTCGCTCGTTCATCAAGTTTCTACACCTCGATAAACGCGCACTCAAAGGGCCATGCCGTCATCGTTTTTACGGAGGACGGTGAAATATCCGGGCTAAGCTCGAAATAGGGAGTTTTTGCAGTGGTGGGACGGCCTACCCAGGCTCATGCCTGCAAGGAGGAGCAACACCGCATGGCGCTCCAAAAAGCGGTGCTGGCAAGTGCATAGCGCTGTCACCCCAAAGGTGAGGCTGCAAAAACAACCCAAGGCCCGAGTCCACGCGGTGTGCGGCAGGATGACAAGCGGTCAACTGCCGTTTTTAGGTTCAATCATCCTTTTACAGGCCGTTGGCCGCATCGCCTCATCCGCGACTCAATTGATTTGCGCGGCGTGCCTCATGCACCTGATGGAGGGTGATCTTGCGCACTTCGGCCTGGCTGGTCTGGATGTGGGCTGTCAGCAGCAATATGGCCTGTTCTGCGCGTTTGGACTGGAGGGCTCGCAGGATCTTGCCATGCTCTTCATAGGTCAGGTCTATGCGGGGCCGTTTGGTGAAATCCAGGCGCCGGATGATGCGGATGCGTTCGGTCACGTCCCGGTGCACCCGAGCCATCTCCGCATTGCCGGCCGCACTGACAAGCGCGCAGTGGAAAGCCTCGTCGGCTTCGGCCACTTTGGCTGCGTCGGTACTGCGCGCGGCGACGGGAACCAGCCAATGATTTGCCAGCGCGTCAAGCTGACCGCGATCGACCAGGGCATAGTCCTCGCAGATGCGTCGAACTGCGGTGGTTTCAAGCAAGATCCGCAGGTCGTAGAGCTGATCGAAACGAACGAAGTCAAACGGCAGTACCCGCCATCCGCTTCGGAACATCACTTCCACATGCCCTTCAGCCTGCAATCGCATCAGCGCCTGGCGCACCGGAGTGCGCGACACCTGCAAGCGCTCGGAGATCTCGTTTTCGGTGAAGCGGTCTCCGGGTACGAGCACGAACTCCGCCAGGTCCACTTTCAGTGTCTGGTAAACCTCGTCAGCCAGGCTGATGCGTGGGGTGGTCAACATGGGTGAATGGTCAGCGCCGGACTTCGCGTTGGAAAACTTCGAGACTGCGTTTTTTGGTTGCCACAAAGCTCGGCTCGGTCAAAGTAGCTACGGTCCGTGGACGGGGGTCATCGTACTGCAGGATCTCGGCGATCGACGTGGGCCGCTTGGTCAGCAGCAGCACCCGGTCGGCCAGATAGACCGCTTCCTCCAGATCGTGCGAGACCAGCATCATGGTGGTGCCGGTTTGCATGAAGACCTCCTGCAGTTTTTCCCGGATGAACAGCGTCATCTCAAAGTCCAGGGCTGAGAAAGGTTCATCCAGGAACAACACCTCCGGCTTTGGCGCCAGCGCCCGCATGATGGATGCAGTCTGTTGCTGCCCGCCCGACAGCTCATAGGGATAGCGATTGAGGTCGAACTTGACATCGAAAGATGCGACCAGTTCCTCCATGCGGCGGTCGACCTCTGCCTTGCTCTTACCCTCCAGCTTGAGGGGATAGGCGATGTTGTCGATGGTCCGCATCCATGGAAACAGAGCCTCGCGGTAGTTTTGGAACACATAGCCGATCTTGGTGTCCTTGAGCGACTTGCCGTCGAACAGGATTTCACCAGCGTCTATCGGTACCAGGCCAGCGATCATGTTGATCAACGTGGACTTGCCGCAACCGTTGGGTCCGAAAATCGAAACGATCTGCGCCTTGGGAATGTCGAGATCGAAGTTCTCATACAGGGGCCACCCCGCAAAGTACTTGGTCAAACCGCGGATGGTGATGTGCGTGCCAGCCGGACCTGGTCGGAACGCAGGCTTGGGCGTCTCTGCATACACCGGACCGTTGAGAACTTCCGTCATCTTCCACTCCAGTGAACAATACGCTTTTCGAGCGCTAAAAAGGCGATGTTGAGGGCATATCCGAGAATGCCCGCAGCCATGATTGCGGCGTACATCACCCGCACATTCATCACCTGCTGGGCGTCGATGATCTTGTGGCCCAGTCCGTTTTCAGAGCCGATGAACATCTCGGCAACCACCACGATGACCAGAGCCATCGACACGGCGGAGCGCAGTCCGACGAAGGAAGGCTGCAGGCTCTCCCAAAAAAGCACATCCTTGAAGATCTGCCAACGGCTGGCACCCATCACTTTCGCAGCGGCTACCCGCTGCTTTCGTGCATTGATCACTCCGTAAGCGCAGTTGAAAATGACGATCAGAAAAGCGCCAAATGCTGCAATGGCCACCTTGTTGACGTTGCTGATGCCAAAGATCAAAAGGAATAGCGGAATGAGCGCCGACGCCGGCGTGGATCGGAAAAAGTCAATCAGAAACTCGACGCTGCGGTAGGCTCGCTCGTTGCTGCCCAGCGCAATGCCCAGCGGCATGCCGATCGCCGTGGCAATGCCGAAGGCCATCAGCGTTCGCTCAAGCGTCACCAGAAAATGCGGCAGCAGCAGCGACCCGGCCATGCCGTTGATCAGCGTGAGGATCGTGTCCACCGGCGTGGGTAGCAGGATGGGCTTGATCCAGCCGACTCTGACCACCAGATCCCAGAGGATGACCAATGCGATCGGTCCTGCCAGGGGCAACAGGCGGCCCCAGTTGATCGGCTTGCCTGGACGAGACGGTTCATCGGAGCCTCGATTGCGCCAAGACTCAACCGCGTTAGACGGTGCAGCCTCGGCGCCTTTCGGGCGCAGTTGTGTGGTGGGTTGTTGCAGCATGAATCAACCTCGGTAGAGCATGCCGGCGACGTCAACCTTGCGGTTGAAAACACCGCGCTCGGTAAAGAGGTCAAAGAACTTTTGAAAGTGGCCGATATCCGACGACTTGAATTCCGTGGACATCATGTAATCGGCCATCGGGACCTCGTTGGTCAGTGCGCCCTCGATCGCGGTGTAGCCTTTGAGGAAAGGGCGCGCTTCTGACGGATTGGTTTTGACAAGGTCCACGCCTCTCTTGTAGGCCGCGATGTAGCGGCGGGATACCTCGGGATACTTGTTGAGGAATTCGGTGGTCAAGCTGGCCGAGCCGCCGTGCCACGGCGCCATGGGGTCGCCAAGCACATACGTGGCGATCACGCCGACTTCCAGATTGCGCGTCGTACCGTTGAGTCGACCAATCGTGCCAGTCGGTTCGAGTGTGTAGCAGGCATCGACCTGGTTGGCCACGATGGCTGCGATGTGTTGGCCAATTGGCAACTCGACGACCGTGAAGTTTTTCGCGCCAGCTCGCTCAAGTACCGTGCGGGCCAGCACCACGTTTTGCACGCCCGGACCGCACGCGACCTTCTTGCCAGAAAGCTCGCTGATGGCCTTGATCGGGCTGTCTTTGCCAACAATGAACTGGTCTAGTACAAACTTCTGGTTGGTGGGGTTGGTGCAGAAGATCTTGAGCACGCCTGGCTGGGCAATTTCCGCAATGCCCAGAGCGGCCGAGCCGGTGCCATTGGAGCTTCCTTCGGCGCGTCCAGCAATCATGGCCTCAGCAATCTGCTGCGGGCTGGCGAGTTTGAGAGGCTCCACGTCCAGCCCAGCCTCCTTGAAGTAGCCCTTTTCAATGGCTGCGAAAAACGGGATGGCCGATGCCACAGGCCAGAAGCCGACACGGATTTTTGGGTTGGTCTGTGCAAACACAGAGGCTGGGGCACCCGCCATGACGAGTGCCGCGCCAGCGGCTTTTATCAGTGTGCGACGTTGGGTGAGTTTGCTCATGATCATCTCCGAGGGTTGATAGTCAGGTTGGGAATCGAATGGGTAGCCAGGGGGGATCAGGTACCAGGACGGTCCTGCGTGTAGGCGCGCCAACCACCGTAGTGGGTGATGTCCTGCGCATTGCGCGCCGCTTCGCTTTCGCATAGGAATCCCTGCACCAGCGATCCATCCGACAAGCGAACTGTTCCAATGCCCAGCGGCGCTCCAATGAGGGCGACGAACGAGCCATAGTGCGACGTGGGCATGTCCCACACCTCAAGGGCGATGGATGCACCTTCACCCGGCGGCACGCGAAGCAGACCGGGCTTGGGTGGCACCGTGCCAGCCAGTGCGTAAAGACGGTACTCGGGAGCGGTTTCGGCGCCGCGCAACAGCCGTGCACCGCGCTCCTTGAGTTGCCAGTTCAACGGCATCCCGGAAAGATGAGCGCCGACCACAGCCAGTGTCACGCGCGGCTCGCGCTCGTCGATCGGCGGGGGCGCAAGCGTCTCGGCCGGAGTCAGAGGAGCTCCTGTGGCGCCCATGGCCAGGCCCGTTGCCTGGTGATATCGCTGACCAAGGTCGGCCAGGGCCCAGTCGCTGCCGCAGGGGGCGATGAGCGTGATGCCGAAGGGCAGCCCGTCGGGCCGCATGCTGCTCGGTACCGATAGCGCCGCGTAGTCCAGCAAGTTGACGAAATTGGTGTACGTGCCCAGCTTGCGGTTGAGATCAACCGGGTTGGATCGCATCTGCGCGATGGTGTAGTGCGTCGGTGCGGTAGGCACCAGCATGACGTCAAAGCGATCCCAAAGCGGCTCGACCTGCTGCCCCAGCTCGCGCAGTCGCACCTGGGCGTCGAACACATCCGCCGCACCGTAGCTTCGCCCTTTGGCGATGATGCTGCGCACGGGCTCCATGACCTCGGATTCGTGCGTGTCGAAGAACTCCCGGACGGCTGCATAGCGCTCACCGAGCAAGGCACTTTCGTACAGCAGCGCCGCAGCCTGGGCACACGGCGCATAGTCAAAGTGCACCGGTATGCCGCCGAGCATTTGCATCCGCTGCACCGCCGAATCAAACGCTGAACGAGCCAGTTCGTCATCGCAGAAGTCAAGTTGCTGCGGGATCCCGAATCGGAACTGTGCACCAAATGGCGCAGGGCGAAGGCCCAGCCGACGAGAAAATGGGTCCAGTGGATCGTGACCCATGGCCTGTGCGAGCGCACGCCAGGCCATGGGCACCGTGCGCGCGAAGATCGACACCGTATCAACGCTTTGGGCCGCCGGCACGACGCCCACTGCGCTGATGAGTCCTCGCGAGGGCTTGAGGCCGACGATGTTGTTCAGGCCTGCAGGCACGCGCCCAGAGCCTGCCGTGTCGGTGCCCAGCGCGAAGTCCACCTGCCCACTTGCGACGACGTAGGCGGAGCCTGCACTGGATCCACCGCTGACGTATTGCGGGTTGAAAGCGTTGGGCACCGCGCCGTAGGGTGAGCGGGTTCCGTTGAGCCCACAGGCGAACTGATCAAGATTGGTCTTGCCGATCAGCGTTGCGCCGGCATCGAGTAGCCGCGTCACCACGCTTGCGTGCGATGTGGCAGTGCGAGCGAACGCTGGACACGCGGCGGTGGTCGGCAGGTCTGCCACGTCAATGTTGTCTTTGACGGCAAACCTCAGTCCATGGAGGGCGCCACCGGCGCGGCCGTGCACCGGTTCGGACGGCTTGAGGATCCACGCGCTGCGGGGATCGCCCGTTTCTGGGGCTTGCCCCGGATTTTCGTAAGTTTTTTGCACCACTTTGGAAATCCATGCTTGTATACAAGGATGTACTAGCGAAAGTCGTGCCAGCTGATCGGATTGGATCAAGGTCGGGCGAGGCCAGGGTTTGGGTGGTGGGATGTCGTTGTTCACAACCCAAAGATGCGGGCTTGCGATGCACTCGTGGTGCCGCCCTTGGCCCAAATCAGGTCGCCGCGTTGTCGTCACTGCCGAGCAACGAAGTGAGGTAGCGCGCGACAACCTTCGGCCGCCGTGGAAATCGGGTGCGTGCAACAAAGCACACTGCGAAGCAGGCCCCATGCCCTGCGTTGCCAAGGCTCCGTGCACCGGATCCGATGATCGGGCCGTTTCCTGGGTGCTCTGAGGGCGTCGTGCTCGCTGCACTGGGCGGTGAGCGCTCGGTGCAGCGGGGCGTTGCTGCTAACCCGAATATTTCACGGCAATTGGTCGAAGGCGGAGCGAAGCGAGTTTTTCTGTTGATTTTGGGCTGCCAAGTGCTCTGGCCAGGGCTTTGATGTGCTGCAAAAGGCTATGGCGTGGTAACCAGGCACACCGGCCCC
>NZ_JBKDRI010000084.1:0-13694 GCF_046341535.1 Acidovorax sp.
TCACAGCTGGTTCAACCGATTTCGCAAGTTGCTCGTGAGGTACGAGAAACTTGAGCGCAGTTTCCTCGCACTTAACCACTTGGCCGCCGCCATCATCGCTTTCAGAAAAGTACCGCTACGCGTAAACATAATTTACGGATACGTTCTGAGGTCACGCAGCGGTATTGCCACGCGTTCGGCGCTGCGCAGCGGGAGCACCACACGGGTGTGCAAGCCGCTGATGAATTCGTTTTGCACATCCAGCAGAAAAGGCGTGGTGGCTCGCTGTGCGGCGTCGGGGTGCCGATAGACGTCAAAACGCGCCATCGGTCAAAAGCTCCGGTACGGGTCCAGGGGCAAACCTTCGCTGTCGATGCGCGCGTTATAGGCTGCAATGGCCTCTTGGTTGGTGTTGTTCCAGCGCTCCCAGTAGCGGCGGTGGACTTCGGTCGCCAGCAACTCGTCCACGGTCTGGGAAATGTTCATTCCCATGTCGCGCGCGGCTTCCAGCACCTTGCTGTTGAGCGACAGGTTGGTGGACTTCTTGGGTGCGTTGTCAAAACGATGCATGGTGGAAAATATCCGCAGCATTTATGCGCATATTTTATGCGCACACCTCGGCCATCTCCAGCACCAGCTCCGTCGCCACATCCGCCCCCAGGTTCATCAACCGCTTGCGCATGCAGATCACGGCCTTGTCCTTGCTCAATAAAATGGACCTGTGCGCGGCGGCCAGGTCGATGAACTTCTGGTCGTCGGCGTCCTTGCACACGTAAGCCACCTTGGGCGCGATGTCCACCAGGCGCACCTGCGCGTCAAACGCAGCGAGCACTTGCGGCGCGCTCACGCGGTAGTAGTCCATGCGCTCCAGGATGTGCGGGTAAGTCAGCACGCGTTCGAGCTCATCGCGCATGACCTGGGTGGCGATCCAGGCCAGGCGCCCCGCGGCCAGTAGCGTGCGCAGCGGGGCTGTGCGTGGGTCGCTGAAGATGAGCAGGTCGAGCGCGACGTTGGTGTCCACCACCACCGGCCGCGCAGGCTCGCCCGCCGGGGCTGCGGCGGGCAGGCGCAGCAGCACCTTCATGGCGCGGGAGTGGCGGGTGGCGTGCCGGCCGGGTCCGCCTTGGCGGCGCGTTCACGCACCGCGCCCTTGACCATGTCGAAGCGGAACATGCGGCACTCGATGGGGCCGTTCCACAGGGGGACGCGGCGCGATTCCTTCAGCCGCATTTTGCTGGGCAGTTTGAGGTCGGGCGTGAGCATCCAGGCCGTCCAGCCGGTGTAGTTTTTCTTCCAGTGCGAGGCCAGATGGCTGAAGAACTCGCCGCCATCGTCAGTCTGCGCTGCTTCGCGGCCCACGGCCATGCCCTGGGCGCGGTCGGCGGCGCGCTCGCTGGCGTTGCGGCCTGCGGTTCCGGCTGCGGCAATGCGCTCGCCGTAGGGCGGGTTGAGCAGCATCACGCCAGGTTCTTCGCAGGGCGGCATTCGTTGCAGGGCGTCGCCACCGCGCAGCTGCACGGCGGCGGCCACGCCTGCGCGCTCGGCGTTGCGCTGGGCAAAATCGACCATCCGGAAGGCGACATCACTACCAAAAACAGGGGTTACGCTTGCCTGTATTGCACTTTCAGCTTCTTTTTTAATAGCACTCCAGACATGGGCCTGAAACGGCAGCAGTTTTTCAAACGCAAAGTGGCGCAGCATGCCCGCCGGAATGCGGCAAGCGATCTGCGCGGCCTCGATGACGATGGTGCCGCTGCCACAGCAGGGGTCGTACAGAGGCTGGGGGTGGTCGCCATGCGGGTCCCAGCCGCTGGCGGCGATCATGGCGGCGGCCAGGGTTTCCTTCAGGGGTGCGTCGCCCTTGTCTTCGCGCCAGCCGCGCTTGAACAGCGGCTCGCCGCTGGTGTCGATGTACAGGGTGGCTTCGTCGGTGGTCAGGTGCAGGTGGATGCGCACGTCGGGCCCGTGGGTGTTCACGTCGGGGCGCGCTCCGCTTTTGTGGCGAAAGCGGTCGGCCACGGCATCTTTCACTTTCAGGGCCGCGAAATTCAGGCTCTGCAGCGGGCTGTGCTGGGCCGTCACTTCCACCTTGAAGGTCTGGCGCGTGGTGAACCAGATTTCCCAGGCCACGTCGCTGGCCAGGCCGTAGAGGTCGTTTTCAGACCGGTAGGTGCGGTGAGCCAGTTGCACCAGCACGCGCTGGGCCAGGCGGCTGTGCAGGTTCAGCAGCAGCGCGTGTCGCCAGGACGCGCGCGCCAGCACACCCCCGCGGCCGACCAGCAGGTCTTGTCCGGTCAGGCCCGTGATGCCGTGCACCTCGTCGGCCAGGAAGCTTTCGACGCCCGCAGCGCACGGCAGAAAAAGTTGGAGTTGATTCATAGCAGGGCGTGAGGATAAGCCCTGCGATGCGGGAAACACGCCCGCCGCACCGGCACGGCCTTGATATTTCGGGCGCTTGCGCCCCAGCGCTCAGGCAGGCCTCGGGCCGAGGCCAACTGCATCACTCCCTGCGGGCTGTGCTGGCGCGGGCTCGGGCAACCCACCGCGTCACCTTTGATGCCCACAGCGCGGCCATGGGCTGCAACATCCTCGCGAGAGTGATGCAAAGTTTCTTTAAGAGCCCGTCAGACGCAGATTGGGTGCGGCCGCCTTGTGCGCCACACCCGATGCCGCATAGCGTGCCGATGCCGGATCGGCCGTTTCATCGCCGGCCTGCAGTTTGAACACGCTGACCACCTGCACCATCCGGCTCGCCTCGCGGTTGAGGCTGTCGGCCGCCGCAGCGGCCTCTTCCACCAGAGCCGCATTTTGCTGGGTCACGCTGTCAAGCTCTGTAATGGCCTGGTTGATCTGGTCGATCCCGCGGGTCTGCTCGGTGGCGGTGCCGCTGATTTCCTCGATGAGGCTGGCCACGCGCTTGACCTGGGCGACGATCTCCTGCATCGAAGCCCCCGCCTGGCCTACCAGGCGGCTGCCCGCATCCACCTTGGTCACGCTGGCATTGATGAGGTTCTTGATCTCCTTGGCCGCCTCGGCCGAACGGCCCGCCAGGCCACGCACTTCGCTGGCCACCACGGCAAAGCCCCGGCCCTGCTCGCCAGCCCGCGCGGCTTCCACGGCGGCATTGAGCGCCAAAATATTGGTCTGAAAAGCGATCCCGTCGATCACGCCGATGATGTCGGAGATCTTGCGGGAAGACGCGGTGATCTCTCCCATGGTGTCCACAACCTGACCGACCACCGTGCCACCGGCTGCGGCCGCTGCGCTGGCCGAGCTGGCCATGCGGTTGGCTTCGCGCGCCGTTTCGGCGTTGTTCTTGACCGCTGCGCTCAGCTCCTGCATGGAGGCTGCGGTCTCCTCCAGATTGGCCGCCTGGGTTTCCGTTCTGCGCGACAGGTCGGCGTTGCCCGCGGAGATTTCCCCCGCAGCGTTGTTGATCAGCTCGGCCATGGAGCGGATGTCCACCACCACACGCGACAGATTGCTGGTCACCGTGCCCAGCGCCTCGATCACCTGACCGGTGGCGTCGGTTGACTCGGGCGAGGGGCGCTGACTCAGGTCGCCCTCGGCCACAGCCGCCGCCACGCGTGAGGCCAGCATCAGCGGCGGAACGATCATCTTGTACATGAGCCACGACAGCAGCACTGTGGCCGCCAGCGCAATGCCAAAGCCCGTCAGGATGAGGGTGTTGTTGCGGGCTGACTGCGCACGCCCGGCCGCCACAGCCTTGGCGGATTGTTCCGTCTGCTCCTTGACCAGGGCGTCCAGCTCAGCCTTGAGCTTGTTGTAGTGGCCGTCCATGGTTGTCATGAACGATGCAGCGTTACCGAGCATGCCGGTTTTGATGTCCAGCGCCTGCTTGGCATTGTTGGCGTACTTGTCAAACTCGGTTTTCACGACCTTCAGGCGGGTGCGCTCGCCCTCTGACAGCAGGGGCCGATCGAGGTTTTTTTGCAGACCGCCCTTGTAGGCATCCAGCTTGGCCTCGATGCTTTTGTCGAGCGCTTTGATTTTGTCTTCCTTGTAGCCCGCGCCCTCCCAGGCCAGGCTCTGGTTGACCAGCGCATGGATGGCGGTGACCTGCTCAGACAATGCCGCGTCCGCCACGATGCTGGGCACGCGCTCTTCGCCCAAGGACACCAGCGCGGCACTGAGCCGCTGGTTGGCGATGATGCCTGTCAACCCCACGAGCACCAGGCAGACGATCGCAAATGTGGGGGCCACGGCCATCTTGGTGGCAACGGCTGTATTTCGAATCCAGTGAAACATTTTCTCCTCCTACCCTTCGTAAACAGCACCAGCGCGAAAAGGCGGGCAGGCAAAAGCCTGACCCGCCGAGCCGCACTGACCCTTGCTTTGGACCACGCCGCGGCCAGTCACACCCCGATCAGCGATACACACCCACGCCGACAAAACCGTCAAAGTTGGTCATCATGCGGGTGTAGGAAATCTTGCTTTCAATCTTTTTGGTCTGGGGGTGGGGCCAGTCGTACTCCACCCAGCCACCACCCTTTTTGGCCGTGTCGCGCAGCTCCTGGATCAGCAGCTTGCCATTCGGATCCTTGAGCTCGATCAGGTTCTTGCCGACGAGCTTGTCGTTGGCGCCATGGGCCACGTTCACGCCCGCGGAGGTGTAGGCAAAGACGTACAGATCCTTCTTTTGCCAAGCCTTGTTTTCCTTGTTGGTGAAGTCCTTGAAGGCCTGGTCCGGGCCCACCTTCTTCACATGCTCAACAGCCGCATCCACCATGGTCTTGGCTTCGTCACGGGTCCCGAACTCCTGGGCCGAGGCATTGACAGACAAGAGGCCAAACATGGCCGCAGCCACAAAAAAGCGACGACTGGAAAATGACATTTTGGTTTCCTTTCAGGTATGGGCGAGATTCAGAAAAGCCTTTGTTAACATTTGGCAACATAGTTACAAAGAAGTTCCATCCTCCTCCTGAAAGCTTTTCATCGAGGCGGTGAATACCCTTGTTTAGGGTACAGGCGTCAGCCTTGTATCAGCTTGGAAGCGCGCCTGGCCATCGACCGGAATCAATGCCCGGCTGCGCCGTGGCGGCGGCCCCGCTACAGCGCCTTGCGCAGGTTGGCCGGCGCGATCTTGAGCGCCTCACGGTACTTGGCGACCGTTCGGCGCGCGCACTCGATGCCCTGCTCCTTGAGCATGTCGGCGATCTGGCTGTCGGACAGCGGTTTGCGAGGGCTCTCGGCCCCCACAAACTGCTTGATGAGCGCGCGCACGGCGGTGCTTGACGCGTTGCCGCCCGTCTCGGTGCCCAGCCCCGAGCCAAAGAAGTACTTGAGCTCGTAGGTGCCAATGGGCGTGGCCATGTACTTGGCCGTGGTCACCCGGCTGATGGTGGATTCGTGCAGGCCGAGTTCGTCGGCAATGTCGCGCAGCACCAGCGGCCGCATGGCAAGCTCGCCGTGGGTGAAGAAGCTCTTTTGCCGGTCGACGATGGCGCGGGAGACCCGCAGGATCGTGTCAAAGCGCTGCTGAATGTTCTTGATGAACCAGCGCGCCTCTTGCAGCCGCTGCTGCATGCCCTGGTGGCCCTCGCCGCCCTTGTGGCCGCGCAATGCGCCTGCATAGATGTCGTGCAGGCGAAGGCGGGGCATGACCTCGGGGTTGAGCTGGACGATGAAGTTTGGCGCGCCTTCGCGCCCGTTGGCGCGGCCCGCCTTGCGAACGATCACATCGGGGATGATGATGTTGCGCTCCACATCGGCAAAGCGGCGTCCGGGACGGGGCTCCAGCCGGGCAATGAGCGCCATGGCCGCGCGGGTGCGTTCCTCGCCACCGACCCCGCCTTCGCTGCACAGCAGCGTCAGCCGCCGCACGTCCCGCTTGGCCAGCATCTCCAGCGGCTGCTGGCAGATGCGCAGGGCGGTCTGCACGGTGGCGGCCTCGGCGGCGCAGTCTTCGTCGGCGGCCATGGCCCGCAGCTGCAGGGTCAGGCATTCGGCCAGGTCGCGCGCGCCCACGCCCACAGGCTCCAGGCTCTGAAGCAGGCGATGGGCGACCGTGAAGCGGTGCACCAGTTCTTCGACCTGCTCCAGGTCGTCCGGGCCCGCCAGGGTGGTGGCAAGCTCCTGCAGCGACTCCTCCAGGTAGCCATCATCGTTGAGCGATTCGATCAGAAAGCGCAACGCGGCACAGTCCACCTCGGACAGGCGCAGCGCCAGGGCCTGACGGTGCAGGAAGGCAGTGAGCGATTCGTGCGAGCGAGCGAGTTCGGTGGCGTCGGTCTCGTCGCCTTCGCTGTCGTTGCGCGTGCGCGGGGGCGCATCGCCCCCCCACTCGGCATCGTTGGGCGCCATTTCCACCGTGCCGTCGCCGCTCCAGTCGGGTTCATCGCCGGTGCCCGATGGGTTATCTGAGTTATTTTGGGCTTCCGCGCTTTCTGCTGCTGCGCTGGATGCTCCTGAAAACATAGCTTCATCGGCACCGTAGTCGTCGGCCTGTGGCGGCGTGTCGGCCGCGTCCAGACCAAACTCCTCACGGGGCGCCTCTTCGGCCGTGCGCTCCAGGAAGGGGTTGTCGTCGAGCATTTGCTCGACTTCCTGCGAGAGCTCGAGCGTGGACAGTTGCAGCAGCCGGATCGACTGCTGCAACTGCGGCGTGAGCGCCAGGTGCTGCGAAACGCGCAGCGAAAGGCCGGGCTTCATGCGCAGCCCCCCGTGACGCGGCGCGACCGCCTGGCCTCAGCACCGTGGCGAGGCGGCAGCGACCGCGCAACATGGGGATGCATCCGGTTCATGCCGTCACATGCGGAAATGCTCGCCCAGGTACACGCGGCGCACCTCGGCGTTGTCAACAATCTCGGAGGGCGTGCCCTGGGCCAGCACACGGCCATCGCTGATGATGAAGGCGTGGTCGCAGATGCCCAGGGTCTCGCGCACGTTGTGGTCGGTAATCAGCACGCCAATGCCGCGCGCCTTGAGGAATCCGATGATGCGCTGGATCTCGATCACGGCGATGGGGTCGATCCCCGCAAACGGCTCATCGAGCAGGATGAAGCGCGGCTGCGTCGCCAACGCCCGGGCGATCTCCACCCGGCGGCGTTCGCCGCCCGACAGCGCCATGGCGGGCGAGGCGCGCAAATGGTCCACGCGCAGTTCCTGCAGCAGGGCCGTCAGGCGCTCTTCGATGGTGCTGCGCGGCAGCGGCTTGCCGTCATCGCCGCGCTGCAGCTCCAGCACGGCGCGCACGTTATCCTCGACCGACAACTTGCGAAAGATGGAAGCTTCTTGCGGCAGATAGGACAGCCCCAGACGCGAGCGCCGGTGGATGGGCATGCGTGCGACCGACTTCCCGTCGATGCGGATGTCGCCCGCGTCACTGCGCACCAATCCCACAATCATGTAAAACGAGGTGGTCTTGCCCGCGCCGTTGGGGCCCAGCAGGCCCACGACCTCGCCTTTTTGCACCACCAGCGACACATCCTTGACCACCTTGCGGCTGCCGTAGGACTTGGCCAGGTGGTTGACTTCCAGCCGGCTACCGGTGGCGTCTGCCGTGCCAGGGTGCATGGGCTGCCCGCTCAATTGGTGCCGCCACTGAGATTGCCGCTGGGCCGCAGGGCCGGAGCCGACGCGCCCGGCGCCGCAGGGGCGCTGGCGCCACTGTGTGGCGGCGGGTCTTTGGGCGAGAGCACGGCACGCACGCGCCCGCCCTGGCCCGCCGTGGCACCTGCGGCCTGCCCGCCCGGGGCGGTGCGCTGACCATCCACCGTGAACACGTCGGTGAGGTTGTTGTAGACGATGACGGCGCCCGTGATCTCGTCACTGAGCGCCCCGCCACGGTAGCGGCGCAGTTCGGCCCGCGTGATGAAACGCACGTTGTCGGCCTTGCCGTCGTATTCGATGATTTCGCTCTCGCCTTCAATGAACTCGTCGGGAGCACCGGGGGCCGCGTCGCGTTTTTGACGGAAGAACGCCCGCTTGCCGGGCTCGGCCGTGACGATGCCGTGCTGGTAGCCCTCGGCATCCTGGCGCACGTCCAGGCGTGCGCCCCGCAGCACGATGGAGCCTTTGGTCATGACCACCCGCCCGGTGAACACGCTGGTCTGCTTGAGCTCATCGTGGCGCAGGGCGTCTGCCTCGATGTTCATGGGCTTGGCACGGTCCGCCTTTTCAGCATGGCCGACGCCATGGAAACTGGCCAGAGCCATCAGCAGGAGGATCGTTGGAAGGCGGTGGTTCATAGGGCACGAATCTTGCAGGTCATTGTAGCCACCCCTGCACTGCGGTCATGAAAAAAGCCCGCTCGCGCGGGCTGTCGCCTGGCAGCTGCAATGGGCTTGCAGCCGGGTATCAAACGCTGGTGACCGTCAGGCCTTGCGGGAGGAGGCTACCAGGTGCTCGACCACCTGCAGGACGTTTTGCATGTTGCCGGCCATGGTGCCGTCGGTGTAGTACTTGCCGGCCACGCCCATCGAGGGCACCCCTTCCACGCCATAGGCATCCTGAAGCTGCGATGCGCGGCGGATCTGGTTGGATACCGTGAAGGAGTTGTAGGCCTCCTTGAACTTTGCCGCATCGGCCCCCTGCTTGGCCACCCAGGCAAAAATTTCGTCGTCTTTGGCCAGCTTTTGCTTTTCCACATGGATGGCCTGGAACACCTTGGCATGCAGTTCGTCGAGCTTGCCCATGCCTTGCAGCGCGTAAAACAGCTTTTGCTGCGGCACAAAGCTGGCGTTGAACGCCACGGGCACGCGCCGGAAGCTCAGGTCCTTGGGTGCCGCCTTGGCCCAGGCTTCCAGTGTGGGCTCAAACAAATTGCAGTGGGGGCAGCTGTACCAGAAGAACTCAAGCACATCGACCTTGCCGGCTGGCGCATCGGGGGGCACGGGCTTGTCCAGGCGCCGGTAGTCTTTGCCCTCCTTGAACTGTCGGGGCTGTGCCAGCGCGGTGGTGGCCACGGGCAGCGTCAGGGCGCAAGCAGCCACCACAGAGGCGGCAGACGAAGAAAAATCACGGCGTTTCATGACAAAGAATCTCCTGTGTGGGTCTGCGGTGTGGGAGAAAGCCCCCGGGTAAAAGTTCAGCCGGCGCTGCGTGCACCGGCCGGGTGAACGGTAGCCCGCTTCAGCGCTGCACGCGCACCAGGACCGAATCGACGGCGGCCCCCTCGAGCTTTTCCTTGAGATGCTCGGCGTCGGCCCGCTTCGTGAACGGGCCGATGCGAACACGAAAAACCGGCCTGCCGTTTTGTTCGCGCTCGCTGACCCGCGCTTCCCAGCCCAGCATGGCCAGCTTGGCGCGCTGGGCGTCGGCGTCCGCCTGGGTACGGAAGGCACCTGCCTGGACAAAGTAGTCAAACGGATCGACATTGCCAGCGGCGGCCGCCTTGGCCACGGCCAGGTCGCCCAAGGGGTCGGCGCCGGGCTTGGTCTCGGCCTTGGCGGCCTCGGGCTTGCTGGCTGCCGGTTTGGCGGCCGAGGCGGCCGCACTCACATCAGGCGCAGGAGCCGCTGCAACGGCCGGGGCCGAGGCGGCCGCCGCCGGCGGGCGGGCTGGGTTTTTGCCGTACAGGGGCGCATTCGGATCCCAGTCCTTGTTCTTTTGGGTCTCGGCGGCGTCCATGTCGGCTGTCCGGGCACCGCTCTTGTTGAGGAACGGCACCGGCACCTTGGTCACGTAAACGGCCACGCCGAGCGCGGCGCCCAGGCCCACGATGACCCCGACGATGAAGCCGATGATCGTCCCGCCCGTCTGTTGCTTTTTCATGGTGATCGTGTTTGCTTACATTCTGACCGGGGCTGACACGCCCAGCACGGCCAAGCCATTGTGCAACACCTGGGCCGTGGCTGCGACCAGCGCCAGGCGGGCGTGCTTGACGGCGTCGTCATCGACCAGGATGCGCTCAGCATCGTAGTAGCTGTGGTAGCTAGCCGCCAGGTCGCGCAGATAAAAGGTCACGTCGTGGGGGGCTTCGCCTTCGGCGGCGGCGGTCAGCATCTCGGGGTATTTGGCCAGTTGCAGCATCAGTGCCTGGGCCTGGGGCCCTTGCAGCGCCGAGAGGTCCACATCCTTGAGCGAGGCCACATCGCCGCCCCCCGCCTCCTGCCACGCCCGCAGCACCGAGCAGATGCGCGCATGGGCGTATTGCACGTAGTACACCGGGTTGTCGTTGTTCTGGGCCACGGCCAGGTCCACGTCGAAGGTGTATTCGGTATCGGGCTTGCGCGAGAGCAGGAAGAAACGCACCGCATCCTTGCTGGTCCACTCGATCAGGTCGCGCAGCGTCACATAGCTGCCCGCACGCTTGCTGATCTTGACCTCTTCGCCGCCCTTGACCACCCGCACCATGGTGTGCAGCACGTAGTCGGGGTAGCCCTGGGGGATGCCCACATCGGCCGCCTGCAGGCCGGCGCGCACGCGGGCGATGGTGCCGTGGTGGTCGGTGCCCTGGATGTTGACAACCTTGCTAAAACCGCGCTCCCACTTGGCGATGTGATACGCCACATCCGGCACGAAGTAGGTGTAGGTGCCGTCCTGCTTGCGCATGACACGGTCTTTGTCGTCGCCGTAGTCGGTGGATCGCAGCCACAGCGCGCCGTCCTGCTCGTAGGTCTTGCCGTTGGCCACCAGCCGGTTCACCGTGGCCTCGACGCGGCCGCTGGTGTACAGGCTCGATTCGAGGTAGTACTCGTCGAATGCCAGGGCGAACGCCTTGAGGTCCTTGTCCTGCTCGTTGCGCAGGTAGGCCACGGCAAACTGGCGGATGTTGTCGTAGTCTTCCACGTCGCCATTGGCGGTGAACTCGCGGTCATCGGCCTTGACCATGGCCCGGGCCTTGAAGGCCTCGGCAATGTCGGCGATGTAGTCGCCGTTGTAGAAGTTCTTGGCCAGCGGGTTGTCGCTGTCGGTGGGCCAACACGGGTCGCCGGGCTTGAAGCCCTGGGCGCGCAGCTGCGTGCTTTGGGTCAGCGTGTCGATCTGAACGCCCGCATCGTTGTAATAGAACTCGCGGTGCACCTTCCAGCCCTGGGTGGCAAACAGGTTGCAGATGGCATCGCCCAGGGCCGCCTGGCGACCGTGGCCCACATGCAGCGGGCCTGTGGGGTTGGCCGACACGAACTCGACCAGCACCTGCTGCCCGTGGCTGGGCCGAAAGCCATATTGAGCTGCGGCGGCCAGCACCTCGCGCACCACCTGCTGCTTGGCGGCGGGCTTGAGGCGGATGTTCAAAAAGCCGGGGCCCGCAATCTCAATGGCACTGACCCAGCGCTGGAACGCAGGCGTTGCCTCCAGCGCCGCCTTGAGCTGTTCGCCGAGCGCGCGGGGATTGAGCCGCAGGGGCTTGGCCAGCTGCATGGCCGCGGTGCAGGCAAAGTCGCCGTGGGCCGCCACCTTGGGGGATTCAAATGCCGCCTTGGCGCCAGCGCCTTCGGACAGGACTTCTAACTCGGCTGCCAGCGCAGCAAGCAATTCACTTTTGACGGTAAGCATCGACCGATTTTACGGGGGCCACCGCCGGGCGCCGCCTGCTGCGCGGTCGCTGGGGTTGGTTGGACGGCGTTGTGGCGGGCAAGGTTCTATGGTGCAATGCCGGAGCGGCTCCCCAACATTAATCTATTCCAGGAGGTTCCATGAGCAAGCTTGTTTCCCTGTTGGCCCTAGGTGTGGCCCTGTCATTTGGCGCTACGGCCCATGCTGCGGACGACAAGGCCGCCCCGACTAAGCAGCAGTCCAAAATGACGATCTGCAACATGGAGGCGGGCCACTTGAAGGGCGATCAACGCACGGCCTTCATGAGCGATTGCCTCAAGGACAAGCCTGTCACGCAACAGGACAGGATGAAGGCCTGCAATGCCCACGAGAAGGCCAAGACGCTCAAGGGCGATGAGCGCAAGGCTTTCATGAGCGAGTGCCTCAAGAAGTAAAGCAGCGCTCCCCGCACGCAAAAAAGCCGCCGGCCCTCAAGGCCCGGAGGCTTTTTTTATGCCTGCAGATCACGCGGTCTGCGGTCCCTACCAGCCCCGCGTCCAGAACACCGCAATGATGGCCACCACCGGCAGCACATGCGACTGCACCATCACCAGGCGGCGCACCCGGGCCACCTCGGCAGCCTGGGGCAGCGCCCCGGTGGCGCGCCAATCACGCCGCCAGCGGCGAAACGCGATAGACGGCCAGAACGACAGCACGGCCATGGCCACGACCAGGGTCATCTTGAGGTGAAACAGCGGCTGGGACAGGTACCAAGACGGCCCCTTGACGCCCCACACCACGCGGGCAATGCCGCTGGCAATCATCAAAACAGCCGCAACGGCATAGATCACATCCAGCCGCGCCAGGCGCTCAACGACGGCCGCATTGAGCCACTCGATGCGGCACAGCGCCGCCTGGCTCGACAGGAAGACGACAAAGGTCAGGATGGCCAAAAGGTGCAGGGCGGCCAGGATGGCTTCGAGGGTCATGGGGAGAGTCCCAGTTGATCCGCAGCCAACATGCCGCCGGGCGGCGGGCGGCACACGGGCCTGCGGGATGCCGGGTCACCGGTGGCTTATGCAGCCTTCCAGAAGCCAGGCTGGCTGTAATTGTGCTTGAGGAAATCGATCCACAGCCGCACGCGCAGCGGCATGTGCTTGCGCTGGGGAAACACCACATAGATGCCATTGGGCGGCGCTGCAAAGTCTTCCAGCACCGCCACCAGCCGACCGGCAGAAATCTCTGCCTCGACCTCCCAGGTGCTGCGCCAGGCAATGCCGTAGCCAGCCAGACACCAGTCGTGCAGCACCTGGCCGTCCGAGCAGTCCAGCGGGCCGCCGGGCTTGAGGTAGGTGACTTCCGTGGCCGGGCTGGTCTCAGTACGGGCACCACCCGAGGTCGGCATCCGGAAGGCCCATCCGCGTGTCTGCGATGCCTCGCTCGAGAGCGTCAGGCAGTCGTGCCCCGCCAGTTCGCTGGGGTGGCGCGGCGTACCGCGTCGCTTCAGGTAGGCCGGTGTGGCCACGCACAGCCGCCGGTTGTCGGCAATCCGCACGCTCACCAGCGAGGAGTCGGGCAGGTCTCCCACGCGCACCGCGCAGTCAAAGCCCTCGCCCGCCAAATCGACCACCCGGTCGCTCAGGTTCAGCGAGATCGTGACATCGGGGTGTTCGGCGCGAAACCGCGGCACCAGTGGCGCAACATGGCGGCGGCCAAAGCCCGCCGGTGCGGTGATGCGCAAATGCCCGGTAGCCTTGACGCCCCCTTCGGAGACGCTGGCCTCGGCATTGGCCACATCCGACAGCAGGCGCTGGCAGTCTTCCAAAAAGGCGCTGCCCTCATGCGTCAGACTGATGCGGCGGGTGGTGCGCACCAGCAGCTTCACGCCCAGGTGTTCCTCCAGCGCATCCAGACGGCGCCCCATGATGGCGGGCGCGACGCCCTCGGCCTTGGCCGCGGCCGTGAGGCTGCCGCGGGTAGCCACCGACACAAACGATTCAAAGGCCTTGAGTTTGTCCATGGGCGCCCATTATGCGGACAGGGCGGCGCGGCTGGCCCCTGGGGGGGCACCGGGCGCCGCAGTCATGCGGCTGCAGGAGCGCCAAGCCTGCAACGGGTGACCGTTGTTTATTGAAACGCGGATTCAACAACAAAGTGCATCGTTAAAAAGCTAGGTTGGCTCAGGAGGCATAGGATGTCCTCCCCGACCTAGCCGTCATGGAAAGACACGATGCCCTATACACACCTGAGCCGAGAACAACGATACCAAATTCATG
>NZ_JBKDRI010000085.1:0-25513 GCF_046341535.1 Acidovorax sp.
CAGATCGAGTTCAGTTTGTTCGGTACAGTTTGGATTCGGCATGGCTCGCTCGTTCATCAAGTTTCTACACCTCGATAAACGCGCACTCAAAGGGCCATGCCGTCATCGTTTTTACGGAGGACGGTGAAATATCCGGGTTAAAGCCGATGGAATGGTCCAGCAGCCAGTGGAAGCTGTCGATGGGCAACCCCGCCACCACGCTTTTTCGCAATGCCTGGATGTTGTAGCGGTAGGGCTCGCGCTTGAGGGCCGTACCCTCGCCAAACCAACCGCCCGGCGGCAGTCCGGCATAGGTCATCGTCTGCCCCTGCGCGCTGTCGCTGCTCATTTTGAGCAGGCCCTCGACCACGCCAAACCAATAGGTCACGGGGCGGCCCACGCGGCAAACGTAGTCGCCCGCGCGGGCATCACCCACCAGCAGCGCAGCCACGGCACGCGCTCGCTCGGGCGGCTGCAGCAGGGACAGCCAGGGAATGCCCTGGAGCTCCTCCTCAGTGGGCGACCGACGCCGCTGGTGCAATGAAAGGTCCTGGCTCATGGGAAATCATGGGGTAGGTTCGGCAGGCACCGGGGCCCCACAGCGCCCCGGACTGACCACGGATTCAACCTATTGAGTCGGCATCAACCAACTTGAATGCGTTGATGCGGTTCGAAGCTCTGCGCAAGGCTTCGACAGGCTCAGCCCGAACGGCTGGTTCAAGTTCAAAGGTGCCGACTCAATAAACACGGCAGTTGGATGCATTTGCCAGCGCTGCTGTTGGGATGCCAGGCAAGGCGCGATGACACCAATGCCATCCAGATGATGCCGCATCGAGGGCGCTGCTGCCCATGGACTGCGGCCCCCACACGGGCTGATGGATTAAGGCACGCAGCGCACCGGGGCTGCGCGTTGCGTCATCGCGAACGAACGCTGGCAGGACTTGGCGAATCTGCACGATTAGATAGCTATGTTTTTGATAGCACTAAACCTATGTCAGGCAGGCGCAACCTGCCATTTTTTATCAAATCCACTCGGTGAGACCGCCGCAAGACCCCGGTACGCGGACGCTGGCCTACTGCGACCCCACGGCGTAGCGGTAGCCGCGGAACGACCACACGGTGCGCTGGGGCTCCACGCGCTCGAGCACCAGGCCTGGCCCGGCCTGATCGCCTTCCAGCAGCACCTGGCCGTTCACGATGGCCATGCGGTGGGCTGGATTGTTGGAATACGTGGCCCCCGAAATCTTGAGCACCGGCAGCTGGCTGCGGATAGCCTCTGGCAGATCGGCCTGCGCGAACACCGGGGCGGCTGGAGAGGGAGCGGTGACAGAACCCTGGCCCTGAGCCGCCGGCAGCGGGCCCGGCGCGGCGCTGGTGGCCGTGCCCTGGACAGGCGCAAGAGCACGCTGGCGCTGGGGCCCGCCTGCGGGGGGCGATGGTGGCGTCGGGGCCTGTTGCGCGGCCGGATCGGGCGCTGACCGGTCGCGCAGTTTTTCGGCAGGCCGCATTTCGGTGGCGCGCAGCCCAGGCGAGGCCACCGGGGGTGGCACCGGCCCGGGGGGCGCGATGACTGCCACCGAATTGGGCGACCGGGAGCCCGGCTCCAAGGCCGGCTGTGCAGCGGTGGACGATGGTGCAGGCAAGGCCACGGGCGGGGACGGCTGCGCGGGCGGGCGGTCGGGCGGGGTCACGGTCGCCACGGCAGCCGGCTGTACCGCTGGGGCAACGCGGGGGCCCTGCATCGCCCACCAGGTGGCTGCGGCAGCTGCCACGGCCAGCGCCAGCGCCCCGCTCAGCAGCAGGGCCGGATGCGCCGCCGGTGCCCTGGCGGCCGCAGGCGCGGTGCCATGCACCGTTACGGTCTGGCTGTGCAGGCCGGGCACACCGCCTCGGCCGCGCTCTGCTTCGGCGCGCCGCAGGGCATCAAGAATGTAGGACATGGGGAAACTAGCCTCCGGTGCTCAGGCGTGGTTCGTTCACGCCAATGGCACGGTTGATCAGCATGAGGGTCAGGGGTCCGGGGCGGCCGTCGGGCACCACGCCCTGGGCAAGCTGAAACCGGTGGATGCTGACCTGCCGCCGAGCGGGCGTGACGGCGCGGCGATCGGGCCCGGCGCCGCCGGTGGCGCGGCTGGCCAGTTGGGCATCCAGCCAGGCCGTTCCCGCGGGCGTGTCCGTGATTTCGCCCTTGTCGGGCATGGCATCGGGCGCACGCCACAGGGTCGCCAAGTCGCCGCGCCAGACTTGGGCCAGGTCTTCGACCGGCACACGCACGCGCCCCCCTGCACCTTCCAACGTGGCCAGGTTGCCCTCCAGATGCCGCAGCACCGCAGACACGGGCGCGTCGGGACGATCGGCCGGGACCAGGCTGATCAGAACGGGCCGGTCCAACTGGCGCACCAGGTTGAGCCCGGCACGTGGGTTGCGATAACAGCGCACGCCAACGCGTGGCAGGCTGGCGCAGGGGTCGGATGGTTCCGGCACGCTTTCGCCCCAGGCCGCCGCCAGGGCCAGCCATGCGGCGGTCTCGTCACTGCTCTGGGCGCGCAGAAACTGCGCCAGCGCATTGGCTGGCGTTGGCGGGGATGCGGCGCTGGCGCTGTGGGTTGCAGCCGGCGCGCTGGCAGCGACAGCAACGCTTGCCGCAACCACCGCAGGCCGCGATGCCGCCGCGGCTGGAGCTGCCACCGACGCTGGCGCAGCCGCGCCGGGCTTGCTGCCGGGCACCCACACGCCCGACGCCCAGCCCGCGACCGCCAGGGCCGCAGCGCCAGCCACAGCGCCCAGGCTGGCCACAGCCCAGCGTGGCACGCGCTCATGCAGGTGGCGTGCCGCCGATGCGGCAGCCGAGGCAGCCGGCCGGTCGAACACCTCGCGCCCGGCGCGGTTGACGATGGCCACCGAGACTTCGCGCACACCGGCGGCGTAGGCGCCCAACAGGGCCCGGTCGCACAGCAGATTGATGCGCCGCGGTATGCCGCGCGACAGGGCATGTACCCGGCGCATGGCCCGGGTGCTGAAAGGCAGCGGGCCCGCCAGCCCGGCCACGGCCAGGCGGTGGGCGATGTACTGCTGGGTCTCCTGCGGGCTGAGCGCATCCAGGTGAAACCGCGCAATCACGCGCTGCGCCAGTTGCTCCAGCGCAGGGCTGGCCACCATGGCGCGCAGCTCGGGCTGGCCGATCAGGATGATCTGCAGCAGCTTGCGCTCGCGGGTCTCCAGGTTGGTCAGCAGGCGCAGTTGCTCCAGCACATCGGCCGACAGGTTTTGCGCCTCATCGATGATCAGGACGGTATTGCGGCCAGCGGCATGCGCGGCCAGCAGGGATGCATTGAGCGGGTCGATGTAGTCCTTGACCGTTTCGACGCCCGATGCGCCCGCCTTGTACGGCACGCCGAACTCATCGCACACCGAGTGCAGCAGTTCGTGCACGGTGAGCTTGGGGTTAAAGATGTATGCCACGTTGCAGTGGCTGGGTATCTGCTCCAGAAAGCAGCGACACACGGTGGTCTTGCCCGCGCCGACCTCCCCGGTCAGCAGCACAAAGCCGCCGCCCGCATCCAGCCCGTACAGCAGGTGGCCCAGCGCTTCGCGGTGCCGCTCGCTCATGAACAGGTAGCGCGGATCAGGCGCGATGGAAAACGGCAGGTGCCCCAGGCCGAAATACGGTGCGTACATAAGCACCGGAGGATACCGCCCCGACGCCAACGGCCCGACAACGCACCACACACTGGCAGGGTAAAAACCCAGGGGCGGGTTTAACCCGATCAGGAGTTTCCCCTAAATTGTCGTCAGCAAGACAAGATGACGTCAAAGTGAGTTCTAGCATGGTGTTGACCACGCGAGTACCGACTTGCGTGCCCGGCCATCCCCGGGCCGATACGTTCCCACCTTCAGGAAGCCGCCATGCTGACCACGTTCCCGCAACTGCTGCTCAAGCACGCCGCCGAGCGCCCCCAGGCGCCCGCCCTGCGCGAAAAAGAATACGGCATCTGGCAAACCCACCGCTGGGCCGATCTGGCCCGTCTGGTGGAACAGGTGGCTGCCGGCCTGCACCAGGCGGGCCTGCGCCGTGGCGAGCACATGGTGGTGATCGGCGCCAACCGTCCCCGCCTGTACGCCACCATGCTGGCCGCGCAGTCGCTGGGCGCCATCCCGGTGCCGCTGTACCAGGATGCCGTCGCGGCCGAATGCGTGTTCCCGCTCAACAACGCCGAGGTGCGGTTTTGTCTGGTGGAAGACCAGGAACAGGTCGACAAAATGCTGGAGATCCGCGACCAGTGTCCGCAGATCAGCCACATTTTTTATGACGACCCGCGCGGCCTGCGCAATTACGCAGAAGACGGCCTGGCCTCGCTGGACTCGCTGATCGAGTCGGGCAAGGCCTTTGTCGCCGGCCGCCCCGGCTGGTTCAAGGCCGAGGTATCCAAGGTCCGGCCCGATGACGTGGCCGCGATGTTCTTCACCTCGGGCACCACCGGCAACCCCAAGGGCGTGGTGCATACGCACAGCACCCTGCTTGACCGCGCTTCGGCGGGCGCCGAGTTCGACCAGCTCACCAGCAGCGAGGAAGTGCTGGCCTACCTGCCACCCGCCTGGATCGGCCAGAACATCTTCAGCTACGCGCAGTGGCTGGCCTGCGGCTATGTGGTCAACTGCCCCGAGTCTGCCAGCACCGTGACCATCGACTTGAAGGAAGTCGGCCCCACCTATTACTTTGCACCGCCGCGCATTTTTGAAGGCCTGCTGACCAGCGTGATGATTCGCATGGAAGATGCGGGCACCCTCAAGCGCAAGATGTTCGAGGCCTGCATGCGCGTGGCCAAGCGCGTGGGCCCGGCGCTGATGGACGGCGAGGCCGTGAGCGCCATCGACAAGGTCAAGTACGCGCTCGGCAACCTGCTGGTGTACGGCCCGCTGCGCAACAACCTGGGTTTCAGCCGCGTGCGCGTGGCCTACACGGCGGGCGAAGCCATCGGGCCGGACCTGTTCACCTTCTACCGCTCCATCGGCATCAACCTCAAGCAGCTCTACGGCTCCACCGAGACCGCCGTGTTCGTCTGCCTGCAGCCCGACAACCAGGCCCGCGCCGACACCGTGGGCGTGCCCATCCGCGGCGTGGAGATCAAGGTGGCCGACAACGGCGAGATCCTGGTCAAGTCGGCCGGGCTGCTCAAGGAGTACTACAAGAACCCTGCCGCCACCGCCGAAGTGCTGACGGCCGACGGCTGGTACCACACCAGCGATGCAGGCTTTCTGGACGCACAGGGCCACCTCAAGATCATCGACCGCGTCAAGGATGTGGGCCGCATCGTGGGCGGCGCCAACGATGGCGCGATGTTTGCCCCCAAGTATGTAGAGAACAAGCTCAAGTTCTTCCCGCACATCAAGGAGGCAGTGGCCCTGGGCGACCAGCGCGAGAAGGTGTGCGTGATGATCAACATCGACTTTGACGCCGTGGGCAACTGGGCCGAGCGCCGCAACCTGCCCTACGCCGGCTACACCGACCTGGCGCAAAAGCCCGAGGTGTACGAGCTGATCCGCGAATGTATCGAGAAGGTCAACGCAGACCTGGCCTCTGACGCCATGCTGGCGGGCAGCCAGGTCAGCCGCTTCCTGGTGTTGCACAAAGAGCTCGATGCCGATGACGGCGAACTCACACGCACCAACAAGGTCCGCCGAGGCTTCATCGCCGACAAGTACAGCGTGCTGGTGGACGCCCTCTACGCCGGCCGCACCGAGCAGTACATCGAGACCCAGGTGAAGTTCGAAGACGGCCGCACGGGCACCGTGAGCGCCACGCTCAAGCTGTCGGACGCCAAAACCTTCGCGCCCGTCAAACGCGCCGCCTGAGCGCGCCAGGAAGCCACCCCATGAGCACCAAGAAGATCGGCGACGTCATTCTCGACGTCAACAACATCAGTCTCAGGTTCGGCGGCGTGAAGGCGCTGACCGACATCTCCTTCAACGTGAAGGAGCATGAGATCCGCGCCATCATCGGCCCCAATGGCGCCGGCAAGAGCTCCATGCTCAACTGCATCAACGGCGTGTACACGCCGCAGGAAGGATCCATTACCTTTCGCGGCAAAACCTTCTCGCACATGAACTCGCGCCAGGTGGCCGAGATGGGCGTGGCGCGCACCTTCCAGAACCTGGCGCTGTTCAAGGGCATGAGCGTGATCGACAACATCATGACCGGCCGCAATCTCAAGATCAAAAGCAACCTGCTGCTGCAGGCGCTGCGCATCGGCCCCGCCGACCGCGAGGAAATCCGCCACCGCGAATACGTCGAGCACATCATCGACTTCCTGGAAATCCAGGCCCACCGCAAGACCCCCGTGGGCCAGTTGCCCTATGGCCTGCAAAAGCGTGTGGACCTGGGCCGGGCGCTGGCCATGGAGCCGCAGGTGCTGCTGCTGGACGAACCCATGGCCGGCATGAACGTGGAAGAAAAGCAGGACATGTGCCGCTTCATCCTGGATGTGAACGACGAGTTCGGCACCACCATCGTGCTCATCGAGCACGACATGGGCGTGGTGATGGACATCAGCGACCGCGTGGTGGTGCTGGACTACGGCAAAAAGATCGGTGACGGCACGCCCGACGAGGTGCGCAACAACGAAGAAGTCATCCGCGCGTACCTCGGTACCAGCCACTGAACACGGAGACAACAAGATGGGTTTCTTCATCGAAGCATTGATCGGCGGCCTGATGGCTGGCATGCTGTACTCGCTGGTGGCGCTGGGCTTTGTGCTGATCTACAAGGCCTCGGGCGTGTTCAACTTTGCGCAGGGGGCGATGGTGCTGTTCGCAGCGCTGGCCATGGCCCGTTTCTCGCAATGGATTCCGCAGTGGCTGGGGCTGGAAAGCAAGCTGCTGGTCAACATCATCGCGTTCGTGATCGCGGCGGGCTGCATGTTCATCCTGGCCTGGCTGATCGAGCGACTCGTGCTGCGCCACCTGGTGAACCAGGAAGGCGTGACGCTGCTGATGGCCACGCTGGGCATCACTTACTTCCTCGACGGCCTGGGCCAGACGATCTTCGGCTCGGCCATTTACCAGATCGATGTCGGCATGCCCAAGGAGCCGGTGTTCCTGTTCGAGAACCTGTTCCAGGGCGGCGTACTGATCAACCTGGAGGACGTGTACGCGGCCTGCGTGGCAGCCCTGCTGGTGATGGTGCTCTCGCTGTTTTTCCAGAAGACCAGCACCGGCCGGGCGCTGCGCGCGGTGGCCGACGACCACCAGGCCGCGCAATCCATCGGCATTCCGCTCAACCGCATCTGGGTCATCGTGTGGTTCGTGGCCGGCATCACCGCACTGGTGGCCGGCATCATCTGGGGCTCCAAACTGGGCGTGCAGTTCTCGCTGACCACGGTGGCCCTGCGCGCCCTGCCCGTGATCATCCTGGGCGGCCTCACATCGGTACCCGGCGCCATCATCGGAGGCCTGATCATCGGTGTGGGCGAGAAGCTCTCCGAGGTCTACCTCGGCCCGATGGTTGGCGGTGGCATCGAAATCTGGTTTGCGTATGTGCTGGCGCTCGTCTTCCTGCTGTTCCGTCCGCAGGGGCTGTTCGGTGAAAAGATCATTGACCGCGTATGAGGAACGAATACACGGTGCGCCTGTGGCGCCGAGCGCAGCGAGCAATGAACTTACGGCAAAAAATCATTGATCGCGTATGAAATACGAGATCAATGATTTTTCGAAGGAGGCACAACGCGCAACGCGCGTTGTCAGCGGAGCCGAAGGCGCCGCGCAGCGCCGCAGGTGCGCCCCCGTGCAAAAGAACCCAGACCGCGTCTGATCCAAAACAAGAACAACAGGAGCCCCTCCATGTTCTATCGTGAAAACGGTCAATTCAAGACTTCCTACCGCGCCGACCAGCAGATCTTCGCGATTGCGCAAGACCGCTGGGCCATCCTTGCCCTGATCGCCCTTGCCTTCGTCGGTGTGCCCATGCTGGCCGACGAATACATGTTCCGCGCCATCCTGATCCCGTTCCTGATTCTGGCGCTGGCTGCCCTGGGCGTGAACATCCTGGTGGGCTACTGCGGGCAGATCTCGCTGGGCTCGGGCGCCTTCATGGCGGTGGGCGCCTACATGGCCTACAACACGTATGTGCGCATCGATGGCATGCCACTGATCGTGGCCCTGCTTTCGGGCGGCTTCTTTGCCACCCTGGTGGGCATGTTCTTCGGCATTCCCAGCCTGCGCGTCAAGGGCCTATACCTGGCGGTGGCCACGCTGGCCGCGCAGTTCTTCTGCGACTGGGCCTTCAGCCGCATCAGCTGGTTCACCAACAACAGCACGTCCGGC
Source organism: Acidovorax sp. (assembly GCF_046341535.1). GTDB lineage: Bacteria > Pseudomonadota > Gammaproteobacteria > Burkholderiales > Burkholderiaceae_C > Acidovorax. Next base: position 8,299 of record NZ_JBKDRI010000085.1, read on the forward strand.
TCGGTGTCCGTCTCCAACCTGCAGGTGATGGGCTGGACCATCAACACCCCGGTGGAGAAGTATCTGTTCTGCCTGGCGTTCCTGGTGGTGTTCGGCCTGCTGGCCAAGAACCTGGTGCGCAGCGCGATCGGCCGCGAGTGGATGGCCATCCGCGACATGGACGTGGCCGCCGCAGTGATCGGCATCCGGCCCATGTACGCCAAGCTGTCGGCCTTTGCGGTGAGTTCCTTCATCGTGGGCGTGGCCGGTGCGCTGTGGGCCTTTGTGCACCTGGGTTCGTGGGAGCCGGCCGCATTCTCGATCGACCGCTCCTTCCAGTTGCTGTTCATGGTCATCATCGGCGGCATGGGTTCCATCATGGGCAGCTTCTTCGGCGCGGCTTTCATCGTGGTGCTGCCCATCTTCCTGAACCAGTTCATGCCCTGGCTGGGCTCGCTGGTCGGCGTGGAGATCTCCACCGCCGCGGTGTCGCACACCGAGTTCATGATCTTCGGCGCCCTGATTGTCTGGTTCCTGATCGTCGAGCCCCACGGCCTGGCCAAGCTCTGGAGCATTGCAAAACAAAAACTGCGCCTGTGGCCCTTCCCCCACTGACCTTCCGTTTTTCCGTGTGTGTGTGACCGTTCCTATAAGGAGACAAATGATGAAAGTACGTAGCCTGGTTCTCTCTGTTTCGATGGCCTGTGCCGCCCTCTCAGGAGCGGTCGTCTCGTCTGCCGCCCTGGCGCAGGACAAGGTGCAGTTTTTCCCGGTGCTCTCCGGCCGCACCGGCCCGGTGGCGCCCAACGCAACGCCGTGGGCCAACGGCCACAACGACTACATGAAGCTGGTCAACGAGCGTGGCGGCATCAACGGTGTCAAGACGCTGGTGGAAGAGTGCGAAACCGCCTACGCCACCGACCGTGGCGTGGAGTGCTATGAGCGCCTGAAGGGCAAGCACGGTGGCGCCACGGTGTTCCAGCCGCTGTCCACCGGCATCACCTTTGCGCTGACCGAAAAGATCCCCACCGACAAGATCCCGATGATCACCTCCGGCTACGGCCGCAGTGACTCTGCCGACGGCGGCGTTTTCAAGTGGAACTTCCCGCTGATCGGCCACTACTGGGTGGCGGGCGACACCGTGCTGCAGCACATCGCCAAGCAGGAAGGTGGCTGGGACAAGCTCAAGGGCAAGAAGATCGGCGTGGCCTACCACGACAGTCCGTTCGGCAAGGAGCTGCTGCCCATCATGCAAGAGCGCGCCGCCATGCATGGCTTCACGCTGCAGCTGCTGCCCATCCCGGCACCGGGCGTCGAGCAAAAGGCCATCTGGCTGCAGGTACGCCAGCAGCGGCCGGACTTCGTGGTGCTGCAGACCTGGGGCGTGATGACCGCCACTGCCGTCAAGGAGGCCGTGGCCACGGGTTACCCGCGCGAGAAGATGTTCGGCACCTGGTGGTCTGGCGCTGAGCCTGATCTGAAGGACGTGGGTGCCGGCGCCAAGGGCTACAGCGCGGTGATGATGCAGCACGGCGCCGAATACCAGTCGGACGTGGTCAAGGAAATCCTGCAGAAGGTGCACAGCAAGAGCCAGGGCACCGGCCCGAAGGATGAAGTGGGCTCGGTGCTTTACATGCGTGGCGTGGTCGGCGCCATGCTGGCCGTGGAAGGCGTGCGCGCCGCCCAGGAACGCTTTGGCAAGGGCAAGGTCATGACCGGTGAGCAGGCCCGCTGGGGATACGAAAACCTGAACCTGACGCAGGCCAAGCTCGACGCGCTGGGCTTCAAGGGCGTGATGCGCCCCGTGTCCACCAGCTGCCAGGACCACATGGGCTCGGCCTGGACCCGCGTGCACACCTGGGACGGCAGCAAGTTCGTGTGGGCCTCCGACTGGCTGCAGGCGGACGATCAGATCATCCGCCCGCTGGTGAAGGCTTCGGCCGAAAAGTACGCAGCCGAAAAGAAGCTGACCCGCCGCGCACCTTCTGACTGCCAGAGCTAAGCACATCCCCCTGAGCGGCTTTGCCGCTCGGTGCTGGTCGCCGGAGGCGACAGCTCTTCAGGCCGTCCGAGCCTGCGCAGGCAGGCTCGGAGCCGCGGCCCTTGCGCGGTGGCGCTGGTAATGGCGCCCCGCCAGTTTTTGCGGCTGTGCATGCAGCCGCCAATCGAAAAGGTTACGCCCCAACCTTTTCGATTGGTACAGGAAGGCAACACCATGGAACCGAAAAACATCGTTCTCAACGTCAACGGCATTGAGGTCATCTACAACCACGTGATCCTCGTGCTCAAGGGCGTTTCGCTCAATGTTCCCGAGGGCACGATCGCCGCGGTTCTTGGCGGTAACGGCGCGGGCAAGACGACCACGCTGCGCGCCATTTCCAACCTGCTCAAGGCCGAGCGTGGCGAGGTCACCAAGGGCAGCATCGAGTTGCGGGGCGAGCGCATCGAGAACCTCACGCCGGCCGATCTGGTGAATCGCGGCGTGGTGCAGGTGATGGAGGGGCGCCACTGCTTCGCGCACCTGACCATCGAAGAGAACCTGATGACCGGCTCCTACACCCGCACCGACAAGGCCGAGATCGCGCGCAACCTGGAGAAGGTCTACAGCTACTTCCCGCGGCTCAAAACGCGCCGTACCTCGCAGGCCGCCTACACCTCGGGCGGCGAGCAGCAGATGTGCGCCATCGGCCGCGCGCTGATGACCAACCCCAGCGTGATGCTGCTCGATGAGCCCTCCATGGGCCTGGCGCCTCAGATCGTCGAAGAGGTTTTCGAGATCGTGAAGGACCTCAACACCAAGGAAAAGGTCACGTTCCTGATCGCCGAGCAAAACACCAACATGGCGCTGAAGTACGCCGATTACGGCTACATCATGGAAAGCGGCCGCGTGGTGATGGACGGCGCCGCGAAGGACCTGGCCAACAACGAGGACGTGAAGGAGTTCTACCTGGGCATGGGCGGGGGCGCGCGCAAGAGTTTCAAGGATGTCAAAAGCTACAAGCGGCGCAAGCGCTGGCTGGCTTAGGGTGCCCCCTGTGGCGCTGCGCGCCTTCCCCCACAGGGGGACGCCACCAGCGCCTGTACGGTGTATAGGCGGCCCTTGCGCGATGGCGCTGGCCTTTGCCAGCGCGGGCTGTCAGAGCAGTGTTCTTTTTCAGACCTCGGACGAATTCACTCCTGATTTCATAGCTGCTTGCGTTTGAGGGATGAGCGCAAGAGGCCAATTTCACTTAAAAACCATCTCACAAGGGACCCAGGCATGAGCACGTTCTATGACGCCCTGGAAACGCGCAGCCCCGCAGGGCGCGAAGCGGCGCTGCTGGCCGCGCTGCCGCAGCAGATCGCCCATGCCCAGAAGGCTTCCCCCGCATTTGCCAGCATCCTCGCGGGTGTGGATGCGGCGTCGGTCACGAGCCGCGAGGCGCTGGCGCAGTTACCCGTCACGCGCAAGTACGAATTGCTGGAGCGCCAGCAGGCCGGCCGCGCCAGCAACGTGTTTGGCGGCTTCAGCGCGCTCGCTTTTGGGCCGGGCATGACGCGCGTGTTTGCCAGCCCTGGCACCATTTATGAGCCCGAGGGCACGCGGCGCGACTACTGGCGCATGGCGCGCGCCATCCATGCGGCGGGCTTCAGACCTGGCGAGCTGATCCACAACAGTTTCAGCTACCACTTCGTGCCTGCGGGTTCCATGATGGAAACAGGCGCGCACGCACTGGGCTGCACCGTATTTCCTGGCGGCACCGGGCAGACCGAGCAGCAGGTACAGGCCATGGCCGAGCTGCAGCCTGCCGGATACATCGGCACTCCCAGCTTCCTGAAGATCATTGTCGAGAAGGCCGCCGAGATGGGCGTGGCCCTGCCCACGGTGACCAAGGCCATGGTGTCGGGGGAGGCCTTTCCGCCCAGCCTGCGCGACTGGTTTGCCGAGCGCGGCATTGCGGGCTACCAGTGCTATGCCACGGCAGACCTGGGCCTCATTGCATACGAGACGAGCGCCCGGGAAGGCCTGGTGCTCGATGAAGGGGTGATCGTCGAAATCGTGCGCCCCGGCACCGGCGATCCGGTCACTGAAGGCGAAGTGGGCGAGCTGGTCGTCACCACGCTCAACCCTGACTACCCGCTGATCCGGTTTGGCACTGGCGACCTGTCTGCCGTGCTGCCCGGCGCCTGCCCCACTGGCCGCACCAACACCCGCATCAAAGGCTGGATGGGCCGTGCGGACCAGACCACCAAGGTGCGCGGCATGTTCGTGCACCCCGGCCAGGTGGCATCGATCGCCAAGCGCTTTCCGCAGGTGCTGCGCGCGCGGCTGGTGGTCAGCGGCGAGATGGCCAATGACCACATGGTGCTGAAGGTGGAAACCGTGGAAACCGCCGAGGGGCTGGCGCGACAACTGAGCGAGGCCATCCGCGAAGTGACCAAGCTGCGCGGCGATGTGGAACTGTTGAACCCTGGCTCCCTGCCCAATGATGGCCGCGTCATCGAAGACGCCCGCAGCTATCGCTGACGGCCGTTTCCAAAGGCCCACGGCCGGCGATGTGCGCCCTGCGACCCACAACGATAGGGGCACCCGCCATCGCAGTGTTTACCCTATAAAAGCTATTTATTTGATAGCATTATCCTTCATAAAAAAGCGCATTACAGGGGGTTTTGGTTAAAAACCTTGTCGCCAACGTGCTACGTAATATCCGCAATGCAGCCGTCCAATGCGGTGGCTACCATCAACTGTCTTTCACCAGGAGCACCCATGAAAAAGATGTTGAACCTTGCATTGATCGCTGCAGCCGCCGTCACCGCTTTTGGCGCACACGCCCAAGACTTCCCCTCCAAGGACAAGCTCGTCACGATCGTGGTGCCGTTTACCGCCGGTGGCCCCACCGACCGCGTGGCCCGTGACCTGGCCGAAGCACTGCGCAAGCCGCTGGGCGGCTCTGTGGTCGTGGACAACACCGCCGGTGCGGGTAGCTCTATCGGCGCGGCCCGTGTGGCACGCGCCACGCCCGATGGCTATACGCTGCTGCTCAACCACATAGCCATGTCGACCATGCCGGCGCTGTACCGCAAGCTGGCCTTCAGCGTCCCGAACGACTTCGAATACCTGGGCATGATCAACGAAGTGCCCATGACGCTGATTGCGCGGCCCAGCATGCCTGCCAACAACTTCAAGGAGCTGACCGCCTGGATCCAGCAGAACAAGGGCAAGATCAACCTGGGCAATGCAGGCTTGGGCGCTGCCTCGCACCTGTGCGGCCTGATGTTCCAAAGCGCCATGCAGGTGGACATGACATCCGTCCCCTACAAGGGCACCGCCCCGGCCATCACCGACCTGATCGGCGGTCAGATTGATCTGCTGTGTGACCAGACCACCAACACCACGCAGCAGATCGAAGGCAAGAAAGTCAAGGCCTTCGCCGTCACCACCCCCAAGCGCCTGACCACCCCGGCCCTCAAGGATCTGCCTACCTTGGCAGAGTCGGGCCTGAAGGATTTCAACGTGAGTATCTGGCACGGTCTGTACGCGCCCAAGGGCACACCGCCCGACGTGCAAAAGAAACTCAATGAAGCCCTGAAGGCGGCCTTGAAGGACCCTGAGTTCATCAAAAAGCAGGAAGCCCTGGGCGCGGTCATCATCACCGACAACCGTGTGGACGGTGCCGAGCACAAGAAATTCGTCGCTTCCGAGATCGACAAGTGGGGTGCCGTGATCAAGGCGGCTGGCGCCTACGCGGACTGAGCATCCTGCGCCTGCTGGTATGTCGCTGGCATGTTGCTGGCGGCGGCGGGCCAACCGGCTTGACCACCCCACCGACACATACGCGCCAGATTCACACAAGCCACCGGACCGCCCGGTGGCTTTTTTTCGCTGTGGATGCGTCTCGGAGCACCCCGAGCGAAAACAGCAGGGGTTTTTTAGGAGCGGCGCATGCGCCACCGCCCCCCTGCCTACCCCCCCCAGACCACATCCTTGTCCTCGCTGGCGCTGCGACGAAGCATCTCGATGAACGGCGCTGCGCGCTGGCGCAGCCGCACGGTGTCGGCCCTGTCGGCCGCAGCGGCGGCATCTTCTTCGGCATTTGCAGCCGGGGGCTGCGCCTCGTCGGCGGCCACAGCCGCCTGCAGCGCTGCGATCGCGCCGGGAATCTGGGCCACGGTGATGATGCCGCTGCTGCCAGATGCCTTGCCGATGATCTCAAGCATCTGGCGGCCCTGGGGTTCCAGCATGGTGAGGTCGGCCGTCGCCCGGGATTTGAACTTGTAAAGCATGGTGTGTGACCCCTCTGTGGTGGTGAACCGATCGGCCATTGTGGCCTGAACCCGCTACAGACGAGCCTGTCCGGAATTTGGCGTGCGAGGCATGGCATGACCAGAAGGAGCATGTATGCCAAGCAGCAAGACGACGAAGGCGGCCCAGGCCGCAGCGGCGCGCTACCCAGATCACCTCGCCAGCACCCTCACGCCACCGCCGCTGCGGCCAGCCCACCACCCCTGCAACCACGGCCCATACAAGATGAACACCAGCGCCGCCCCAATCAATGGCAACGCGGCAAAAACCCATCCCGTCAACTGCTCCCCACCCAGCGCCACACCTACCAATAGCGCCACCGCCGGGTTCACAAACGAATAGCTCCCGGCCAGCGCCGCCGTCGTGTTCTGTAGCAGCCACAGGTAGGCATTGAGTGCCACCATCGTCCCGAATACCAGCAGATACACCCACGCCGCCCACGACTTCGCACTGATCTGCGACAGTTCCGGTACCGGCTCACACCACAGCGCGACCACCAGCCCCATCGCCCCACCGACGAACCACTGTGCGGCCGAGGCCATGGACGGCGCAGGCAAGGACACCCTGCGCGATGCATACGAGCCCAGGCTCCAGCACAGCGGGGCAGCAAAGGCCATGATGGCGCCCTGCCAAGTGGCGGAAAAATCACCTTCCAGCGCCAGTAGCAGCGCCCCCGCCACACCCAGGCCCAGGCCAACCCAGCTTGTCAGCGGCACCCGCTCGCCACCCCAACGCATCCACAGTGCCAGCCACATGGGCATGGTGGTCACCACCGTGGCCATCAGGCCCGAGCCGACACCCCGCTTTTGCGCCAGCCCGATGAGGTTCATGGCAAGGAACACCATGAGCCCGCCCACCAGGGCCGCGTTGCGCCACTGCACCGCAGTGGGTAACGCGTGGCCCTGGCACAGGGCAATGAGCAACATCAGCCCCCCCGCACACAGGAAACGCACCGCATTCATCAGCAGCGGCGGCATGGTCTGCAGGGCGATGCTGGTGGCGAAGTACGTGGTGCCCCACACCACATAGACCAGCAACAGGGCCGTCGCGACCGCCCAGGGTGCGGGAGCACGCGCTTGCGCATTGAAAATTGCCGGCATATTCTTCACCTCACCGAATAATTTATGGGAAACAGCCCGTTTCCGTAATTTTTACCAAACTCAGGCGGCTATGCAAGCAAATATTCAGATCGACGAAATGGATGCCGGAATAATTTCGGCACTGGGAGTGGATGGCCGACGTTCATACGCCGATGTGGGCGCAGAAGTGGGCCTGTCGACGGCTGCAGTGCATGAGCGCGTGAAGAAGCTGCTGGACAAGGGTGTGATCCGCCGCTTTTCGATCAGCGTGGCCCCCGAGCGCGTGGGGCTGAACTTCACCGCCTTTGTAGCCATCCGCAACGACGGGGGCATCCACTGCCGCGATGTGGCACCGCGGCTGCGCGCCATGCCACAGGTGGAAGAACTGCACAGCGTGGCGGGCGAATACGACTTTCTGGCCAAGATCCGCACCACGCATGCGCGTGCGCTGGAAGACGTGATTTACGAGATCAAGGCCATTGCGGGCGTGGCCCGCACCACCAGCACCGTGGTGCTGAACACCGAGTTTGAAGACCGGCCGCTGGATCTGACCTGGGTCAACGCAGCCCAGGGCGACTAAGCCTGAAAACGGCAGTTGACCGCTTGTCATCTTGCCGCACACCGCATGGACTCGAGCCTTGGGTTGTTTTCGCAGCCTCACCTTTGGGGTGACTGCGCTATGCATTTGCCAGCGCCGTTTTTAGGCTAAGAGCCTGCTTCAGCGGACCTTGCCGCGCTCAACATGCGCGCTACGCCGCGTCGGCGGCCTGCAGGGCCTCGCGCTTGCGCGCTGCAGCGCTCAGGGGCAGCACCGTAGAGCGGGCGATGTCAAGGTAATGCGCCAATGGCGGGGTGGCCAGGCCAGGCACCTTCGCATGGTCGTCGTAGCGGCGCAGCCGGATGGCCTCCTTTGCAAACGGCTGGCAAGCAAAACACTCTGCATCGGGCGCGGTCATGGGCCCACCCTGCAGCACCAGACTGTGCTGCGATGCGGGGGACAGCGTCTCCCAATAGCCTGGCTCCACGGCGCACAGGTAACGCTTGGCGTCCACGTGCAAGCGTATGGGCTCCAGTACCGCATCGGGCAGCAGACTGCGCAAGAACGGAAGCGCCACATACTGGTGCAGGTCGTCGTGCCCAGCGATGTTGCCGGCGGGGGCGAGCAAGTGGCCCAGATCGTGCAGCAATGCTGCCGCGATGGTGGCTGGTGTTTCGCCTGCCTGCTCGGCCAGTTGGGCGCACTGCAGGGCGTGCTCCAGCTGGCTCACGGCCTCGCGCCCATACTGGTGAAAACCGCGTGTGGACAGCAGGTGTTCGATGTCATCAAAGCTCAGTGCCATGGCGTACTCCAGGTTTAGATCAGCGCTTTACGAATGCGTGCAGACACCAGGTCGATCACACTGACGGTGACCACAATGATGAGCATCACCGCACAGGTCTCTGCGTACTGGAAGCCGCGGATGATTTCCCACAGCACCACGCCAATACCGCCTGCCCCCACCATGCCCACCACCGATGCCGAGCGGACGTTGGCTTCAAAGCGGTACAGCGTGTACGAGATCCACAGCGGCATGACCTGCGGGATCACGCCGTAAATGATTTCGTGCAGTGCGCTGGCGCCGGTAGAGCGGATGCCTTCGACCGGCTGCGGGTCGATGGCCTCGACGGCTTCCGAAAACAGCTTTGCCAGCGTGCCCGAGGTGTGGATCCACAGCGCCAGAACCCCGGCAAAAGGCCCCAGCCCCACGGCCACCACAAACAGCATGGCAAACACCATCTCATTGATGGCGCGAAACGCGTCCAGCACCCGGCGCACGGGTTGATTGACCCACCACGGCGCGATGTTGGACGAGGCCAGCAGCGCCAGCGGCACGGCGGTAATGACGGCCAGGGCCGTGCCCCACAGTGCAATTTGCAGCGTGACCAGCATTTCCTGCACATACAGCGGCCACTGGCCAAAGTTGGGCGGGAAAAACTCAGACGCGTAGCGGGCCATGTTGCCCGAGTCGTTCCAGAGGTCCAGCGGGCGCATGTCGGCGCCGTTCCACGACGCGGCCAGCAGCACCAGCAAGATGCCCCAGCACAAGTACCACAGCAGGCTGCGCTTGGGCGCCGCGCTGCTGGCCAGAGTGGCCAGCGAAGGATTCAAAGCAGAGGACATGGCAGTACCAGGCAGCGATGCAAGAGCGACTTACTTCAGGGAAGCCAGCTGCTGGTCGATCTCGGCCAGGCGGGTCCTCTTGTCGGCATCCGCCAGCGTGGCATCGCCCTCGATACGGTTGCGCTTGCCAAAAAGGTCAAGTTGGCGGATGGGCGTGAGCTGAGCGTTGCTGGATGGCTTGAAGCCCGAGAGCTTGGAAATCTTCATCACGATGTCCTTCTCGCGGGCATCGGTCTTGGCGTAGTTGTAGAAGAAGTTGCGGATCTTCGTTTTGGTGGCGTCGGGCAGTTCCTTGTGCAGCACCAGCGGGTCCAGCGGGATGAGCGGCGAGGTCCAGATGATCCGGATGTCCTTGAACTTCTCAGGCTGACGTTCCTGGATTTTTTCCAGGTCCTCGCTGTTGTTGGTAGCCACGTCCACCTGCTTGTTGGCCACGGCCAGGGCGTTGGTTTCGTGGTTGGCGCTGCGCACCACTTTGAAATGCGTCTTCACGTCAATTTTGTTCTGCGCAAACGCGTAGTAGCCAGGCACCAGAAAGCCCGAAGTGGAGTTGGGGTCGCCATTGCCAAAGCTCAGCGACTTGCCATTTTTGAGCACGTCGTCCAGCGTCTTGTGGGGGCTGTCCTTGTGCACGATGAGGTGCGAGTAGTAGCCCTGTGCGCCGTCTGCATTGACCATTTGCGCAAAGACTTCGCCATTGGCGCGGTCCACGGCCTCCATGGCCGACTTGTTGCCAAGCCAGGCCACATGCACCTTGTTAAAGCGCATACCTTCGATGATGCCGGCGTAATCCGGGGCGAAGAAGGCCTTGATCTTCAGGCCCGTCTGCTTGGCCATGTCGTCCAGCAGCGGCTGCCAATCGGCCTTGAGGTTCTGCGTGGATTCGGTGGAGATGATGCCGAAGTTGATGTCCTGGGCATTTGCGGCGGACAGACCCAGACCCAGCGCCGCAGCGGCGCACAGTTGCTTGAACATAAAAAACTCCAGAAAAAAGATGTGAGAACAAAGAGGAAGCGCGCGACAGCGGCACCCTCAGGCGGCCTGCGCCATGGTGGGCGCCCAGGCCGGCACTTGTGCTGGCGTTGCCACCGGCGCCACGGGGTGGGCTGTTGGAGCGGCACCCGCCGTGTCAGCCAGGATTTCGTCGGCCTGCACGCCGTACAGGCTGCGCAGCAGCGCGGGTGTCAGGGCTGCCGAGGGACCGTCATACACCACCTGGCCCTGGTGCAGCGCCACCACCCGCGGGCAGTAGCGCACCGCCATGTCCACCTGGTGCAGGGACACGATCACGGTGCAGCCGTCTTCGCGGTTGATGCGCGCCAGGATGTCCATCACCTTGCGCGAGGACTCCGGGTCCAGCGAGGCAATGGGCTCATCGGCCAGCACCACCTTGGCGCCCTGCACCAGCGTGCGGGCAATGGCAGCACGCTGCTGCTGCCCGCCCGACAGGGTTGACGCACGCTGCGCATGGCACTCGGCAATGCCCACACGGCCCAGGGCTTCCAGGGCCAGCGCGCGCTCTTGCGCCTTGAACAGGCGCAGCCAGGCGCGCCACCAGGGCGTGCGGTGAAGCAGGCCCACCAGCACGTTCATCATCACGGGCAGGCGATCCACCAGGTTGAATTGCTGAAACACAAAGCCCACCTGCGAACGCGTGCTACGGATGTTGCTGTGGATGCGCCCCGCACGCTGCACGCAGCGGCCGTCCACCTCAATCAGAGACTCGCTGGCGGCGTCCGCAACAGCCAGGCCCGCCACATGGCGCAGCAGCGTGGATTTGCCTGAGCCAGAGGCTCCGATCAATGCCACCATTTCACCGGGCTGCACGGTGAGGTTGATGTCGCGCAGGGCGTGCTTTCCGTTGGCGAAATGCTTGTTCAAGTGCTGGATGTGCAGGGCTGCTGGCATGAAGAACTCCTTAGCGGCATGAGTCGTCTAGACAACCAGAGTGTGGTGGCGATGCATGACAGTGCTTTGACAGTTCAAAGAAATTTGGGTGTCAAAGCAGCCTCAGCCTATTGAGTCGGCATCAACCAACTTGAATGCGTTGATGCGGTTCGAAGCTCTGCGCAAGGCTTCGACAGGCTCAGCCCGAACGGCTGGCTCAAGTTCAAAGGTACCGACTCAATAGGCTCAGAGCACGCGCTGGCCCTCGCGCCACACGCCCCGCACCACGGCCTGGTGGCCACCACCGGGCAGCTCGGCCATGTGCACCTGCACCAGGTCGGCCCGTCGCCCGGCGGCAATTTCGCCCCGGTCGTCCATGCCACACGCGAGGGCCGGATTGCGCGTCACGGTCGCCACGGCCTGCGGCAGCGTCAGGATTTCATCGTGCACCAGCCGCATCACGGCACTGAGCAGGCTTCCGGGCACATAGTCGGATGACAGGATGTCCAGCAGACCCGCGCGCGCCAGATCGGCTGCCGCCACGTTGCCCGAGTGCGAGCCGCCCCGCACCACGTTGGGCCCACCCATCACCGTGAGCAGACCGCGCTTGTGGGCCGCCTGCGCGGCAGCCAGCGTGGTGGGGAACTCCGACATCGCGGCCCCTTCGGCATGGGCTTGTTCCACATGCCCTACGGTGGTGTCGTCGTGGCTGGCCAGAGAGATGCCGTGTGTGCGGCAATACTGCACAAAATATGCGCGGTGGGGCTCCGCGTACCGCGCCTGCAGCGTGGCCGCGTGCGCCACCTGGCGCTCGAACTTCTCAGCACTCCAGCCCTTCTTGCCCGTGTAGTAGGTGCGTGCCTGTTCGATGTTCTCCCACTGGCGCTGGCCCGGGGTGTGGTCCATGAGCGAGATCAGCGACAGGCGAGGGTGACCGCGAAACGGCTCGAACAGGTCAATGGTGTTGGGTGCTGGCAGCTCGCAACGCACATGCAGGTGGTGGTCGGCTCGCAGCAGGTTGCGCTCTGTGCAGGTGTCGATGGTGTCGAGCACGCTGTCCCAGGCACTGCCGCGCAGGCTGTCCGCATCGGCCTCGCCCACGCCCAGCGCATCCAGCACGGTGGTGATGCCCGCCGCTGCAATCTCGGCATCGTGCGCCAGCAGGGCAGGCATTTCGGCCCATTGCACCTTGGGGCGCGGCATGAGGTGGCGCTCGAAATTGTCGGTGTGTACCTCCACCAGCCCTGGCAGCAAAAAATCGCCGTCCAGGTCGATGCCTTGCAATGCCGATGTGCTGCCGCTATCGAGCGCCGCGATGCGGCCGTCGGCCACATGAAGGCTGCCCTGCACCACCTCACCGGGCAGCACCATGCGGGCATTTTTGAAGACCATCGCGTTCATGCCGCACCTCCACGGAAGTCGCCCACATTCACACGGCGCGTGGCCACGGCGGCGCCCACCTGCGCGTCATGAAAGATGCCCACCACGGCTGCACCACGCTCGATTGCCTCGCGAATCAAGTCGATCACGGTGGCGGTATTGGCTGCATCCAGCGATGCTGTGGGCTCGTCCAGAAGCAAAAGCGGCTTGGGCTTGATCATGTTGCGCGCAATGTTGATGCGCTGCTGCTCCCCGCCGGAGAAGGTGGCAGGCGGCAGGTGCCAAAGCCGCTCGGGAATGCGCAAGCGCGTGAGCCATTGCCGCGCCTGCTCGCGCGCGCTTTCCAGCGCCGCCGGGTCGCCCCCTGCGTCCTCGGCCAACGGCTCGGCCACCACATCGAGCGCCGACACGCGGGGAATCACACGCAGAAACTGGCTCACATAGCCCACTGTGTCGCGCCGCAACTGCACCAGCGCACGCGGGGCGGCGTGGGTCACGTCCACCAGGCCGCCGTCGGCCGAACGCACCGTGATGCTGCCCGCATTGGCGCGGTAGTTGGCGTAAATCATCTTGAGCAGCGTGCTTTTGCCCATGCCCGAGGGCCCATCGAGCACCACACATTCACCCGGCGCAACAGCCAGGTCCACCTGATCGAGCACGGGCAGTTCGATGCCGTTTTGTTGGTGCAAGGAAAAGCGCTTGGCCACCCCCTGCAGCTGAAGAATAGGGGCGCAGGAGATGTCATTCATGGCTGCAGTACCGAAGAAACAAGAAGCTGGGTGTAGGGGTGCTGCGGGTCATCGAGCACCTGATCCGTCAGGCCGGACTCGACCACCTGTCCGCGCTGCATGACCACCATGCGGTGCGCCAGCAGACGCGCTACCGCCAGGTCGTGCGTGACCACAATGGCGGCCAGCTGCATTTGCCGCGTGAGCTGGCGCAGCAAGTCCAGCAGACGCGCCTGCACCGAAACGTCCAGACCCGATGTGGGCTCGTCCATGAACACCAGGCGCGGCTGCGTGACCAGGTTGCGGGCGATTTGCAGGCGCTGACGCATACCGCCAGAGAAGGTGCGCGGTGCGTCGTCAATCCGCGCAGCGTCAATCTCCACGCGCTGCAGCCACTCGATGGCCGTGGCGCGCAGCTTGCCGTAGTGGCGCTCGCCCAGACCCATCAGGCGCTCGCCCACGTTGGCACCGGCCGACACATCCATGCGCAGGCCATCGGCCGCGTTCTGGTGCACAAAGCCCCAGTCGGTGCGGGCCAGCAGGCGCTGCTGGGCTTCGGTCATGGCGTACACATCCTGCAGCTCGCCGCTGCGCTGGCGGAAGTGCACCGTACCTTCCTGCGGCGCGCTGCGTGCTGCAATGGCGTTGAGCAGCGTGGACTTGCCCGAGCCGGACTCGCCCACCACCGCAAGCACTTCGCCGGGCCACAGGTCAAACGAAGCGCCTTGCAGCGCAACGCGGTCGCCGTAGCGCTTGCCAATGTTGCGCACACTCAGCAGCGGCGCGGGAGGGTGAGGGGTGTTCATGTCAGCGGTTCCACAACAAAACTGAGGCCGTGCTGTGCAAAGCCCAGCGATTCATAGAAGGCATGCGCGCCTTTGCGGCATGCGTTGGACGACAGCGCAAGCTTGTAGCAACCCGCCTCGCGGGCCTGCTGCATGGCGTGGGCCATCATCTGGCGCCCCACGCCGCGCCCTTGCCGGGCGGGTGACACCACCACGTCTTCCACAATGGCCGAAGGCGCACCACGGTGGGCCAGGTTGTGCATGACGAGGAGCGCATACGTGCCGATCACGGCATCACGGTCGGCTGCATCGCAGGCCACCCACAGGCGGTAGCTGGGGTAACGGGCAAACTGGGCCCACACCGCTCGGGCCTGCTCCAGAGTCATTGCGTCTGCGGGGTCGTCTTCAATGGTGGCATAGAGGGCCAGAACGCTTTCCATGTCGCTCTGCGCGGCCTCGCGGAGATGCACGCTGCTCATACGTCAGCGCCTTTGGGGCCAGCCGCATCCCGCTGCTGCGCCTGGCGCTCCTGGCAATAGTCCGAGTCAGAGCACACATGCATGCGCGCGCCCTGGTCGTCGGTGATCACCTCGTCCAGAAAGCTGTCGGTGGCGCCGCACAGGGCGCATGCTGCGTCCCACCGCTGCACTTCAAAGGGATGATCCTCAAAGCCCAGGCTCTCGACCGGCGTGTAGGGCGGCACGGCATAGATGCGCTTTTCGCGGCCCGCGCCAAACAACTGCAGCGCCGGGTTCATGTGCATCTTGGGGTTGTCGAACTTGGGGATGGGCGACGGCGCCATCACGTACCGGCCATTGACCAGCACCGGGTAGTCGTAGGTGGTGGCAATGTGGCCGTAGCGCGCGATGTCTTCGTAAAGCTTCACGTGCATGAGCCCATACTCGGCCAGACCATGCAGGGTGCGCGTCTCGGTCTCGCGCGGCTCCAGGCGCTGCATGGGCTCGGGCACCGGCACCTGGTAGACGATAACCTGGCCTTCGGCCAGCGGCGTCTCGGGAATGCGATGGCGGGTCTGGATGAGCGTGGCTTCGCGCGTGCGGGTGGTGGTGGTCACGGCCGTAGTGCGTTCGAAAAATCGGCGGATATTGACGGCATTGACCGTGTCGTCCGAGCCCTGATCGATGACCTTGAGGCAGTCCTGCGGGCCGATGATGGACGCCGTGACCTGGATGCCACCAGTGCCCCAGCCGTAGGGCAGTGGCATTTCGCGCGAGCCGAAAGGCACCTGGTAGCCGGGGATGGCCACGGCCTTCAGGATGGCGCGGCGAATCATGCGCTTGGTGCGCTCGTCCAGATAGGCGAAGTTGAAGTGGCCGTCCACAGGTGCGGCGTCGGCGGGCAACCCCATCACGGCGGGTTCCATGGGTGCGTTCATGCGGCGTCTCCCTGTATTGCGGTGGCGGCTGGAGCGGCGGCGCGCATCTTGCGCACCAGCTCCAGCTCGGACTGGAAGTCCACGTAGTGCGGCAGCTTCAGGTGTTGCACGAAACCCGAGGCCTCCAGGCTGTCGCTGTGGCCCAGCACAAATTCCTGCATCTGCGCGGGCGACTCCACCGGCTCGCCCAGCTCGTCGGCACGCAGCGCACGGTCGACCAGGCTCATGGCCATGGCCTTGCGCTCGCTGTGCCCAAACGCCAGGCCGTAGCCACGGGTGAACTGCGGCGGCTGGTTCTTGCTGCCGGCAAACTGGTTCACCATCTCGCACTCGGTGATCTCGATGTCGCCAATGTCGATGGCAAAGCCCAGTTCTTCGGGCTCGATGTGCACCGCCACCGTGCCCAGCCGCACCTCACCGACGAAGGGGTGCGAGTGCGAGTAGCCGCGCTGCGTGGAATACGCCATGGCCAGCAGGAAGCCCTCGTCTCCGCGCGCCAGGTTTTGCAGGCGGGTGGCCCTGTTGGCAGGAAAGCGCATGGGCTCGCGCGTCAGGTCGGTCGGCTCCGGGTCGCCAGGCGGCACCGGGCGCGTTTCAATCAGGCCCTCGTGGTTGAGCAGATCGACCACGCGCGGCGTGTGGCCTGTGGGTGCGTCAGCAGCCGGCTGCGCAGCCTCGGGCAGCCTGCCCTCGGCCAGCAGTGTGAAATCCAGCAGGCGCTGCGTGTAGTCGTAGGTGGGGCCCAGGACCTGCCCGCCAGGCAGGTCCTTGAAGGTGGCTGAGATACGCCGGTCCAGCGCCATGCGGCTGGTGTCCAGCGGGCAGGTGGTGCCCAGGCGCGGTAACGTGGCGCGGTAGGCCCGCAGCAGGAAAATGGCTTCCACCAGATCGCCCGCCGCCTGCTTGATGGCCAGCGCGGCAAGCTCCGGGTCGTACACCGAGCCCTCGGTCATGACCCGGTCCACCGCCAGCTTGAGCTGCTGGCGAATCTGCGCGACTGAAAGCTCGGGCAGCGTGGCGTGACCACGGCGCTGCTCGGCCAGCAGCCCGTAGCTGTTGAGGATGGCGGCTTCTCCGCCCTTGACGGCAACGTACATGTCAGACCTTTGTGCCGGGCATGGCGGCGGCAGGGGGGGTGATGCGAGCGATGCGCGTTGTGCGCGGCAAGCCCACGATGTGGGTGGGTGTGCCCAGCAACACATCCACACCCCGGGGGAACGTGGCATGGTTGGCGGCCCACTGGTGCTCGAAGTCGTCGGGCACACCCGCCACACGCAGCGCCGCTGTGTGCTGGATGCCCGGGCCGGTGAGATGCCAGGCGTCTGCGCCGCCTTGCGCCTCGTTAACGCGCACCACGTCCACCACGCAGGTGGCCGACTGGTCGGGGTAGATGTCTGTGCCTTGGGCCAGACTGCTGAGCTGGGGCAAGGCGTCGCCATCGCCCACCCACACAAAGCGGGCGTCGCCAGGGTCGGCGACCAGTGTGCAGCCGGTGTGAAAGCGCAGCCATGCGGCCGCATCGCTGGCAGCGAGGCGG
>NZ_JBKDRI010000086.1:0-3145 GCF_046341535.1 Acidovorax sp.
CGGCTGCAAATCGACCGCAGCGGTCCATTTTTAACCGCCTTTTTGCCCCATAGCTCGGCTATGGGGCTGCAAATTCGGCAAAAACTGTCCTCGCTGGGGCCGATTTTCGCTTTCGACGCTCCAAGTCCGACAGGCTCCTAGACATGATGGTCGCCGCCGAGCCTGCGTCCTTCCGCACGGCTCGCTGATGCGCGAGCGACGCTCATCGGGTTCACATCGACTCCAACGAGCGGTGTCCAACGGCTAGAAAGCTCGAGTTCGACACAATAAGCGCTAAGTCCTTGATTTCATTAGAAACCGTTTCAAAGTTTCCACTACAGTAAGGTCAACTGGGCGTCTGGTGCGGGCTTTCTGATGTTCATGGCCGCCAGCAGTTCGGCCTGCTCGCGGTGGATGTTGGAGATGCCAGTGATCGGCACCCCCTGGTTGATGCAGACGCTCTGGCGCTGAATCCTTCGCAGTTGCGCCAAGGCGCTCTCGGGCGAGGCACTGTGACCGGCGGCTTTGAGGCGCTGGCGCATCACGCGGTAGAGGATCAGCGCCATGAAGCAGATGCAGGCATGGGCGCGGATGCGCTCGGGCAGGCGGTGGTAGACCGGTGCGATGTCGATCTCGCTCTTGAGCACCCTAAAGCCTCGCTCGATGTCGGCCAGGCTCTTGTAGCGCTGCACGATCTCGGCAGGCGCCAAGTCGGCCACGTTGGTCACCAGCAGCAGCTTGCCGTCCATCATTCGGGCACGCGCCAGTACCTTCTCGTCGATCTCGTAGGTAAACAGATCGGACTGCAGGTCGACCTTGATGATCTTCGACAGATGCGCGTCGGCCACTTCGTGAAAGAAACGTGCCGTGGCCCCTGAGTCGCTGAGCTTGCGCCCGCGATGCACCTGGCCGGCCTCCTGCCCATCGAGCTTGCCGGCCAGTTCACTGGCCCGGGCTTGGAGCGCCGCAATGCGCATGGCCCGCTGAGCCGTTTGTTCCTGCGCCCGCACCGGGTCGTGCGCTACCACCAAACGCAGTCCTTCCCAAGAGGTTTCGGCCACCGTCTGACTGTCTGGCGCAGCCGCGTCGTGCAAGGGCTGCAGCAACTCGGCAAATTCCCCATAGCGGCGCCCCGGCACCGCCAGGATGAATTCGAGCGGCTGACCCGTGGGCAAGCTGATGGCGGCCAGGTCGGCCAGGTTATCGACCGAGAGCAGTCCCCGGTCGGCCACCATCACCAGGCGACGAATGTGCGGGTAGCGCGAGAGCACCTTGCACACCGTGGGCAAGAGGGTGGGCGCCTCGGACGTGTTGCCGTCAAAGACCTCGTGGCAGATCGGCATGCCGTCGGCCGTTTGCACCACACCCAGCATGAACTGCCGGGCCACCACGCCTTCCTTGGACATGCCAAAGTGCCGCACATCACCCTCCTGCACGCTCAGGCCTGCCGCGCGGATGGTGGTCAGGTCGTAGAAGACGACCGACAGCTCGTCATCGATCAAGGGCCGCAGCAGATGGGCCACGCACTCGTCGACCGCTTGCTGATGGTCCATCAGCGCATCCATGCTGCGCAGCAAGTGTTGGTGCGTCAGTTTGTCGGGCTCCACTCCGGGCATGGAGACGGTCTGCAGCCAGCGCAGCGTTCCCAGCTTAGAGTCGGCATCGCACAGGCGGTTGAAGACCATCACGCGGATGGCCTGCTCGACCGCGGTGGAAAAGCGTGCACGGCGAAAGACGCCGGCCAGGCAGTCAAAGCCGATCTCGCGCCAGAGCTGATCGAGCGCCCAGACATCGCCAAGAGACAGGGCCGACTCGAACTGCACCTGTGTGGGGTGGTGGTGTCCACAGGCCCAAGGCCACGGGCCTTGAGCAGGGTCTGCAGAACCTTGTCGAGCTGGCCGTTGTTCTCGTCCACGCGCCCGAGGGTGAGCAGGTTGCGCTGGCGGGGCTGACCGTTGGCGTCGCGGTAGGACTCCACGATCTGGGCATAGGTGTGACCACGGGCGCGAGCGAGCTTGACGAACATGGTGCAAGTGTAGCGGATGGGGCGAAAGAAGAGACTACCCAATATGTAAAATGTTTACACTACACAAAAATCCGGAAAAGCGCGGCTAAGTGCTTGATTTATATAGACCCACCCCCTGGAAATCGCGGAAAGAGGGGGAGGAAGTGTCGAACTCGGGAGAAAGGCGGGTGATAGTACGATGTGCCAACTTCTCGGCATGAACTGCAACGTACCGACGGACATCACGTTCAGCTTCAGCGGATTCGCGCAGCGCGGGGGGCGCACAGACCACCACCGCGACGGCTGGGGGATTGCCTTCTTCGAAAACAAGGGCGTGCGGCACTTCGTGGACCATCTGCCATCGGTGGAGTCACCGGTGGCAGATCTCATCAAGCGGTATCCCATCAAAAGCCATCACGTGATCGCGCATATCCGCAAGGCGACGCAGGGCGAAGTGAAGCTGGAGAACTGTCACCCCTTTGTCCGCGAGTTGTGGGGCTGCTACTGGGTGTTTGCCCACAACGGCGATTTGGGAAGCAGCAGGCCGAAGCTGCATGGGCAGTTCCGCCCGGTCGGCAACACCGACAGCGAGCATGCATTTTGCTGGCTGATGCAGGAGCTTGCGAAGTCCCACGCGAGTGTGCCGAGCATCGCAGAGCTGACGCTGACACTGCGCGAACTGACAGCGCAACTGAGGCCATTGGGCACATTCAATTACCTGTTGTCCAACGGACAGGCGCTATGGGCTCACGCCTCGACGAATCTTTACTACCTCGAACGCAGACACCCGTTCGGGCAGGCGCACCTGAGCGACGAGGACATGAAACTGGACTTTGCCAGCCAGACCGGTCCTAACGACCAGGTCGCGGTGATAGTGACCAGCCCGCTGACCACCAACGAAACGTGGACAGCGTTTCAGCCGGGCGAGCTCCTGGTATTTTCAGAAGGACGCCGGCTTCAAAACTGAGTGTCGGCAGTCGCGCCACCAGGGATGCGCGCGCGGCCAATGGTACCCACGCAACGCGACGCCACTCCGATTACGCGATATTGATTGCGCAAAGCAAACCGCCCTTCGACTCTGAGGAGTGGAAGGGCGGGCTGGGCTGTAGGGGCCTGACGATGACCTACTTTCACACGGGAACCCGCACTATCATCGGCGCA
>NZ_JBKDRI010000087.1:0-35170 GCF_046341535.1 Acidovorax sp.
ATGCACTTGCCAGCACCGCTTTTGGAGCGCCATGCGGTGTTGCTCCTCCTTGCAGGCACGAGCCTGCCGCGTCGTCGCGCCTTGCCTGGCGCCCCAACAGCAGCGCTGGCAAATGCATCCAACTGCCGTTTTTAGGTTCAAAATGCCAGGTTACGCTCGACAGCATTGATTTTGCAGCTATCTTAATCATAGCGATCTATGAATTGTCGCCCCGGCTGCGGTGCCTGCTGCACCGCACCGTCCATCAGCTCGCCCATCCCCGGCATGCCCGATGGCAAGCCTGCGGGCGTGCGGTGTGTGCAGCTCGGTGACGATGCACGCTGCCTCATTTTTGGGCAACCCCAGCGGCCCGGCGTGTGCGCGGGGCTGATGCCATCGGCGGAAATGTGTGGCGACGGTCGGGACAGCGCGATGGTTTATCTGACGAGGCTGGAAATCCTGACCCAACCCGCCGCAGACGCCCTCCGATGAAGCAGCCCAGCCGGTACGGTTCAGGGCCGGTGAACGATGTGGACAAACGCTGGGTCGGGCTCACGCAGCAGCTCGCGCAGGAACGACGGTCGCAAGTCCAGCACCGACAGCGCCTGCGAACTGAACCACGCAAACTCCAGTCCACAGTCGGCCTCCACACCAAGAAACGGCCCGGGATCGCAGGCCAGGCCGCTCGATGGCATTGGTGCGGCCACGAAATACAGGCCCACCTCATGTTCAGCGACGCCTTGGTGCGCAAAGAAGTTCTCTGCCACGCAAGCCAGGCGACCCACCGCAATGTCCACGGCCAGCTCTTCGCGAAACTCGCGCACCAACGCTTCGGCGGCAGACTCGCCGGGTTCCACCTTGCCCCCAGGCAGTGCCCAGAAGCTATCCCCGGCCCGCCGGTGCAGCAACACGGCGCCATCGCGCACCATCACTGCCGCCGTGCGCAGACGGATGCGTGGTGCCACAACGGGCGGATGGAACATGGGTTCTCCTCTTGTAAGCGAAGGCAATGCAGGGCGTGAGCGCTGAACCGATCCCCAGCGCAGCCCTCACTTTAGCGGCCATCCCTGGCCCCTACGCCGCCACCCACTTCCCCCGCCACCACTGCGCCACGCCCGAGCCCCGGGGTTCCAGCCAGAACAGGTGCATCCAGCCGTTGCCGATCAGGTGCCGCACCACCGCGTGCTGGTCCATCACGGCGTCGATGGCCTGGCGCGGGGCTTCGATGAAGACGCTCGGCAGTTCGAAGCAAGCGCCAGCAAGAAATCGCCGCAGCGCATAGCATCACGGACTCGACATCTGCCAAGGACCTCTTTGACCATGAAGCTGTACTACTCCCCCGGTGCCTGCTCGCTCTCGCCCCACATTGCCCTGCACGAGGCCGGGCTGGCCTACACCCCCGTGCTGGTCAGCACCAAGAGCCACAAACTGCAAGACGGCACCGACTTCTACACCATCAACCCGCTGGGCTACGTGCCCGTGCTGGAGCTCGATGACGGCACCCGCCTGCGCGAAGGCCCGGCCATCGTCCAGTACATCGCCGACCAGGTGCCCCAGAAAATGCTGGCCCCACACAACGGCAGCCTGCAGCGCTACCGCCTGCAAGAATGGCTGTCGTTCATCGGCACCGAGCTGCACAAGGGCTTTTCGCCCCTGTTCAACCCCGCCACGCCCGACGACTACAAGCCCATGGTGCGCGACAAACTCTTGCAGCGCCTGGCCTGGGTGGACAGCCAGCTCGCCGACCCGCAGTACCTCATGGGCGAGCAGTTCACCGTGGCCGACGGCTACCTGTTCACCGTCACCAACTGGGCGCAATACGTCAAGCTGGACATCTCGGGCCTGGCCCACCTGGCGGCCTACCGCCAGCGCGTCGGGGCGCGGCCCGCAGTGCAAGCGGCCATGAAAGCCGAGGGACTCCTGAAGTAGCGCTACAAGGGGCGCTGCCGCCACGCCACCAGCGCCCCCACCCACAGCGCCCCGGCCGACACCACCAGCCCGCGCGCCAGCCCGCCGGAGCCATCGGCAATCCAGCCCACCATGGTGGGCCCCACGATCTGCCCGGCCGCAAAGACGATAGTGAAGGCGCTGATACCGCTGGCCCACCGCGCTTGCGGCAGGTTGTGCCGAACCAGGGCAGTGGTCGATGCCACCACCGACAAAAACACCCCGCCAAACAACAGGCCCGACGCCAGCACCACCGGCCAGGCCGACGTGAGCGCGGGCAGCACCGTCGCCACGCCCAGCAAGGCGTTGAGCAGCGCCAGCGCCCCACCGCCACGGCTGCGATCGAGCAGGCCCGCCCAGATGCGCGACGACAGCACCACCGCCAGCCCCAGCAGGGCATAAAAGCCCGTCACAGCCGCCGGGCTGCTGCCCTGCTCGCGCAGCAGCGCCACCACAAACGTCATGTAACCGATGTACCCCACGCCAAACAGGCCATAGCCCAGCAGGGCGGGTGCCAGAGCCCACCACCGCACGCGCTCCGCGGGGGACGAAGCACCGCCCACCGCCCCCACGGCTGGCGCTGCAGGATTCGCCGGCGCGCGCAGGGCCCTGGCAGGCCACAGCAACACCGCCGTCGCCAGCGCACAGGCCACGGCCAGCGCCCACCAGGCCCAGGCCCAAGCGTGGGGCTGCGATGCAGCCGCCCCCAGCACGGCCGGTACCAGCAAGGCCGACAGGCTGATGCCCCAGCCCGTGCCGCCGTAATACACGCCCAGCAGCAGCCCGCTGCGCCCAGAGTCCTGCAGGCCCAGGCGGGCCGCCAACAAACCGCCCGTGACGAACACCATCGCGCTGGCCACACCAGCCAGCAAGCGCTGCAGCAGCAGTGACGGCGCATCCACAAAAAAACCACTCAGCCCCATGAACACCGTGGCCAGCACAGCGCCACCCACCAGCACCTTGCCGGGGGCCAGTCGGCGCAGCAGCACCGGCGTGGCCAGCGCCCCCAGCAAGTAGCCCAGCGCGTTCGCCGTGTTCATGCCGCCGGCCAGGGTGTAGCTCCAGCCCAGGTCCTCGCGCATGGGCGGCAGCAGCAGGGCATAGGCAAAACGGGTGATGCCCAGCGACACCACAGCGCCCATCGACAAGGCCACCGCCAACCACAAGAAATTCCGACTCGGCCCGCGCACTGGTCTTTGCATCGAGCGATTGTGAACCGCGCCACCCACAATTGCTCCACATTTGGTCTGGGTGCGCCCCTCAGGAACGTGAGTAACCCTAAAAACGGCAGTTGACCGCTTGTCATCTTGGCGCACACCGCATGGACTCGAGCCTTGGGGTGTTTTTGCAGCCTCACCTTCGGGGTGACAACGCTATGCACTTGCTAGCACCGCTTTTGGAGCGCCATGCGGTGTTGCTCCTCCTTGCAGGCACGAGCCTGCCGCGTCGTCGCGCCTTGCCTGGCACCCCAACAGCAGCGCTGGCAAATGCATCCAACTGCCGTTTGTAGGATTACAGCTCCGAACGTGCAGCGGGCAGAGCAGGGGCCGGGCGCGTGATCCAACTCACCAGCAACGTCAACGCCACGCCGAGCGGCACTCCGAATACCCCGGCGGAGACGGGCTGAATGTCGAACCACAACCCATCTGCCATGAGCCAGCGCGGCAGGAACTGAAGCGCGGGCACGTGCGACAGCATGTAGTACACGGCGATGCCCAGCCCGCCCAGCATTCCGGCGACAGCCCCTTGCCGCGTGGTACCGCGCCAGAAGATCCCCAGCACCATGGCAGGCACAAAAGCCGATGCCGCAAGCGAGAAGGAGGCGGACACCATGGGCAAAATTTCGGAGGGTTTGAGTGCAGCAACAAACGCGGCCGAAAGCGCTACGGCCAGCAGGGTGAACTTGGAGAGAATCACGCGCTGCTCAGGCGATGCACTGCGCTGTGGGTCGTGAAAGTACAGGTCGCGCACCAGTGCATTGCTGATGGTCAGCAACAAGCCATCGGCCGTTGACAAAGCGGCTGCCAGCCCTCCCGCAGCCACGAGGCCCGAGATCACATAGGGCAGCCCCCCCAGTTCGGGCGTTGCAAGCATGATCAGGTCGGCGCCCAGGCGAATCTCGCCGAACTGCACGATCCCGTCTCCATTGACATCCTCAATCGACAACAGGGAACTATCCACCCGCGCCCACTGAGCCATCCAGTTGGGCAAGGCCTCGAAACTGCTTCCCACCAGGTTCTGCATGACTTCGAACTTCACCAGAACAGCCAGCGCCGGGGCGCTCAGGTACAGCAGGGCAATGAAAAACAGCGACCACCCCACAGACGCCCGGGCAGCAGAGACGGTCGGCGACGTGTAGTAGCGTGTCAGCAGATGCGGCAGGCCAGCGGTGCCCACCATCAGACAGAACATCAGGGCCAGGAAATTCCGGCGCGAGATTTCGTAATCACGCTGCTCCTCGGGCGTGCCGTGCGGATCGCCTGCATAAGCCTGGCTGTGCAGCGGCAGGCCGCCCAGGGGCCGCGCACGCTCATAGTTTTCGCGCAATTCACGCGTCCAGCTCTCACGCGCAGCAGCGGCATCGCGCGGCAGCGCTGAGAGTTCGCGACTGGCGGCCACGATGATTCCGACGTCTGCGTTCTCCGCACGCAGCGCCCGGATGCGCTCCAGGCCCTTTTCCCGCTCGCGTTCGAGCGCAAGCTCCACGTCCTTGAGCCGCTCCTCCAGGTCGCGCGCCCTCTGAAGATAGGTCTGCATCACCTGGTGCTCGGCGGGCGAGTCGAGCAGTTGCGCCTCCAGGTCGGCAATCTTGCCGATCTGGGTGCCATACACCAGGGGCGCCAGCGGGTTGCCCAACTGCTTGTAGGCCAGCCACGATACCGGAATCAGAAACGCCATCAGCAGCACCACATACTGCGCCACTTGCGTCCAGGTAATGGCGCGCATGCCGCCCAGAAAAGAGCACAGCAGCACCCCCCCCAGCCCCAGCATGATGCCGATCTCGAACTGCACGCCCGTCAGGCGCGAGGCGATAAGCCCCACCCCGTAGATCTGCGCCACCACGTACGTGAACGAGCACAGCACCGCCGCCAGCGCGGCGATGATGCGCGGCCAGCGCCCGCCAAAGCGCACGTGAAAAAAGTCAGGCACCGTGTAGAGCCCCATCGCTCTGAGGTGCGGCGCTATCAGCATGGCCACCAGGCAAAAGCCGCCCGTCCACCCTAAAAGATAGGCCAGCCCGCCCGCCTGCCCCGGCGTGCCCGCAAACCCCTGCAGGTACAGCGCGCCCGACAAGCTGATGAATGAAGCTGCGCTCATCCAGTCGGCCGCCGAGGCCATGCCGTTGTATACCGGCGGAATGCGCCGCCCGGCAACGTAATACTCCTCAGGGTCGGAGGTACGGCCATATACGCCGATACCGGCGTACACCATGACGGTCAGGAACAGGAAGATGGGCCCGATCCAGTTGCGCGACAGGCCCTGGCGCTCGGCCCAGGTCAGCAGCGCCAGAAACGCAAGCACCCCCACGACATACAGCGCCAAAATGCGGTGCAGGCGCCACAGGTACGCACGCTCTTCGGCCAGCGCGCTGGATTTCCCCGGCTCAGACATCAGGCTGCGCCTTGCGGGTGGCGTGCAAGGGTGCAGCATCGCCGCCAGCGTAGCCCCCCATGCTGGCAGAGGGAGCCGCCGCGCTGGCATCCTCGGTGTGAGCGGCGGCGGCGACGATGGCCGCCTCCTTGTCAACACAGCGAGCATCCTGGCGCTCAAAATGATTCATGGCCCCAGCGTACACCGCCACGATCACGATAAACACCAGCACGGCCCCCTGGGCCGCGACCCAATAGCCGAACGGCCAGCCACCGGCCATCACGAATTGCAAATCGCGCGCAAAGTAGGCCGCCCCGAACGACACCACAGCCCACACCAGCAGCAACAAGGCTTTGAGCCGCAGGTGCCGCACATCGTGCAGGTCGGGCGGAAACGGCCCCGCCATCTCCGCATTGTGCGCCTGGCGCAGCAACTTGGGCGCGGGCGGCTGCTGCATTGCGCGTATCGGGACAACAGGAGCGGCGGGCAGGCAGGCCGGGCTACGGTCAGCCCGCAGCCAGTTGCTGCCAGGTCGACATCACGCTGTCGGGATTGAGCGAGATCGACGAGATACCCTCGCGTGCCAGCCACTGCGCAAAGTCCGGGTGGTCGCTGGGGCCCTGGCCGCAGATGCCCACGTACTTGCCCTGCGCCAGACAGGCCTTGATGGCCTGGTGGATCAGCGCCTCCACGGCAGGGTCCCGCTCGTCAAAGTCCTGCGCCAGCAGCTCCAGGCCCGAGTCGCGGTCCAGGCCCAGCGTGAGCTGGGTCAGGTCGTTGGAGCCGATCGAGAAGCCATCGAAAAACTCCAGGAAGCGATCCGCCAGGATCGCGTTGCTTGGCACCTCGCACATCATGATGATCTTGAGGCCGTCTTTGCCACGCGAGAGGCCGTGGGTGGCCAGCAGCGTGGTCACACGCTCGGCCTGGCCCAGCGTGCGCACAAAGGGCACCATCACCTGCACGTTGGTCAGGCCCATGTCGTTGCGCACGCGCTTGAGGGCCTCGCACTCCATCGCGAAGGCTTCACCGAAGTCTTCGCTGATGTAGCGGGCCGCGCCGCGGAAGCCCAGCATCGGGTTTTCTTCCTCGGGTTCATAGCGGCTGCCACCGATGAGCTTGCGATATTCGTTCGACTTGAAATCCGACAGGCGCACGATGACGGGCTTGGGCCAGAACGCAGCGGCAATGGTGGCCACGCCTTCGGCGACCTTGTCCACATAGAAAGCGCGGGGGCTGGCATGGCCACGGGCCACCGATTCCACGGCTTTCTTCAGGTCGGCATCGATCTGCGGATAGTCCAGGATGGCCTTGGGGTGCACGCCGATGTTGTTGTTGATGATGAACTCCAGCCGCGCCAGGCCAACCCCCTCATTCGGCAGCTGGCAGAAGTCGAACGCCAGCTGGGGGTTGCCCACGTTCATCATGATCTTGGTTTTGATGGCGGGCATTTCGCCGCGCTGGACCTCGGTCACTTCGGTTTCCAGCAGACCGTCATAAATCTTGCCCGTGTCGCCCTCGGAGCAGCTCACGGTGACCAGCGTGCCATCTTTCAGGCGTTCGGTGGCGTCGCCACAGCCCACCACGGCCGGAATGCCCAGCTCCCGGGCAATGATGGCGGCATGGCAGGTGCGGCCACCGCGGTTGGTGACGATGGCGCTGGCGCGCTTCATCACCGGCTCCCAGTTGGGGTCGGTCATGTCGGTCACCAGCACATCGCCGGGCTGGACCTTGTCCATCTCGGAAATGTTGTGCACCAGGCGCACGGGGCCGGTACCGATTTTCTGCCCGATGGCACGGCCCTCGGCCAGCACGGTGCCGTGGCCCTTGAGCTTGTAGCGCATCTCGGCCTGGCCCTTGGCCTGGCTCTTGACGGTCTCGGGGCGGGCCTGGAGGATGTAAAGCTGGCCATCAGAGCCATCCTTGCCCCACTCGATGTCCATGGGGCGGCCGTAGTGCTGCTCGATCACCAGCGCATAGTGCGCCAGTTGTTCCACATCGGC
Source organism: Acidovorax sp. (assembly GCF_046341535.1). Classification (GTDB taxonomy): domain Bacteria; phylum Pseudomonadota; class Gammaproteobacteria; order Burkholderiales; family Burkholderiaceae_C; genus Acidovorax. Next base: position 7,521 of record NZ_JBKDRI010000087.1, read on the forward strand.
GTCGGTCAGCGAGTAGCGGTTGCGCTGCTCGGTGGGCACGTCCGTGGTCTTGACCAGCTTGCCACTGGCAGCCTTCTCCTGAGCGGTTGAGAACACCATCTGGATCAGCTTGGAGCCGAGGTTGCGGCGGATCACGGCTTTCTTGCCAGCTTTGAGCATGGGCTTGTGCACATAGAACTCGTCGGGGTTGACGGCGCCCTGCACCACCGTTTCGCCCAAACCGTAGCTGCTGGTGATGAAGACCACGTCTTCGAAACCCGATTCGGTGTCGATGGTGAACATCACACCGGCTGCGCCGAGGTCGGAGCGCACCATGCGCTGCACGCCCGCCGACAGGGCCACCACGTCGTGCTCGAAACCCTTGTGCACGCGGTAGGAAATGGCGCGGTCGTTGTACAGCGATGCGAACACCTCTTTCATCTTGTGCATCACTTCCTCGATACCCACCACGTTCAGGAAGGTTTCCTGCTGCCCAGCAAACGATGCGTCGGGCAGGTCCTCGGCGGTGGCGGACGAACGTACGGCGAAGGATGCGCTGGGATTGCCGGCGCTCAGCTTGGCAAACTCGTCGGCAATGGCTTTTTGCAGGTCGGCCGGGAAGGGCTGCGCCTCCACCATGGCACGAATTTCAGCGCCCACCTGGGCAAGGGCGCGCACGTCTTCGGTGTCCAGGCTCTTGAGCTTGGCGCTGATGCGGTCGGCCAGACCGTCAAATTTCAGGAACTCGCGGAACGCGTGGGCGGTGGTGGCAAAGCCCGTGGGCACGCGCACGCCCTGGGGCAGCTGGGAGATCATCTCGCCGAGGGAGGCGTTTTTGCCGCCTACCGCCTCGACATCGGACATTCTCAGGTTTTCAAACGGTACGACCAGGGCGGTCGGGCTGAAAAGTGCAGACATGGGAAAGCTCCAGAAGTTGAAACCGGGTCTGCATGCCAGGCCCCGAGCGGCCTCGGGCAGGCGGCCATGCACGGCCTGTGGCTTTGTCGTTGTGGTTGTGGGCCGACGCGGTGCATGGTGAGAATTTGGATAATCCAACGAATTGTAGGCCCGGGCTTCTGGCAACGGGCTGACACTTTCAAAAAGGGCCCCCATGCATTCGCGCACCGTATTTTTTGTCTCGGACGGCACCGGCATCACTGCAGAAACCTTCGGCAACGCCATCCTGGCGCAGTTTGAGATGAAGCCCCGCCATGTGCGACTACCCTTCATCGACACCGCGGACAAGGCCTACCAGGCAGTGCGGCAAATCAACCACACGGCCGAGGTTGAGGGCAAGAAGCCCATCGTCTTCACCACGCTGGTCAACATGGAAGTGCTCAAAGTCATCCAGGAGGGCTGCAAGGGCATGCTGCTGGACATGTTCGGCACCTTCGTGAATCCGCTCGAGGAAGAGCTGGGCATCAAGTCTCACCACCGTGTGGGGCGGTTTTCGGACGTGAGCCGCAGCAAGGAATACACCGACCGCATCGAGGCCATCAACTTCAGTCTGGCGCACGACGACGGTCAGAGCAACCGCGATCTGGCCAGTGCCGACGTGATCCTGGTGGGTGTGAGCCGCAGCGGTAAAACCCCCACCAGCCTGTACCTGGCGATGCAGTGTGGCCTGAAGGCGGCCAACTACCCGCTCATCCCCGAAGACTTCGAGCGCCGGCAGCTTCCGTCGGCGCTGGTGCCGTTCCAGAAAAAGATCTTCGGTCTGACCATCAGCCCCGAACGCCTGTCCGAAATCCGCAGCGAGCGCCGCCCCAACTCCAAGTACGCTGACCTGGCGAACTGCCGCAACGAGGTGGCGGAGGCCGAAGCCATGATGCGCCGCTCCGGTATTCGCTGGCTTTCCACCACGACCAAGTCGATCGAGGAGATCGCCACCACGATCCTCCAGGAAATCCGGCCCGAGCGGCTGGTGTATTGAACCTAAAAACGGCAGTTGACCGCTTGTCATCTTGGCGCACACCGCGTGGACTCGAGCCTTGGGTTGTTTTTGCAGCCTCACCCTTGGGGTGACAGCGCTATGCACCTGCCAGCGCCGCTTTTAGGTTGAAAGCTTTCATGACGGCGCTTCGCCCCGCCACATTGCTGATGGGCCTCATCGCGGCCCTGCCGACCATCGCGCGCGATGTCGTGGCCCTTCCCGGCTTTGCCATGGACCGCAGCGAAGTCAGCATTGCCCGGTTCGACGAATTTGCACGCGCTACAGGCCGCATGACCGCTGCCGAGCGCGAAGGCGGCGGCTACGAATGGGGCCAGGGCTGGGAGCGCCGCCCGGGCTGGACGTTCCGCCAGCCCTTCGGCGAGACCCCTGCAAACCCGAAGTGGCCCGCGGTGCATGTGAGCTGGCAGGAGGCCAGCGACTTTTGCCGCCATGCGGGCGGTCGGCTGCCGACGCGATCCGAATGGACGCTGGCCGCCTACACCGAGCAAGGCCCAGGCGTGGCCGATGGCTTCAGGCCAGGCCAGGTCTACCCCTTCCCCACCGGCGATACGCCCGCGGGCGCCAACACCAGCGGCAGCGACCCCTGGCCCCGTCTCGCACCCGTGGCCACCACGAAACGCGGTGTGAATGGCCTGTATGACATGGGTGCCAACGCCTGGGAATGGCTGGCGGACCGCGAAGCCGACAAGGCCCTGACCGCCGGGGGTTCATGGTGGTACGGCCCCGAGCAGATGCGCGCGGGCGCCATGCAGTGGAAGCCCGCCGACTTCTATGTGGTGTACATCGGGTTTCGCTGCGTCTATGACAGCACGGGCAGGTAGGCAGCCGCCAAGGTGCATCTGGAGGCGCCCCTGAAAACCGCCCCTTTAATGCTATTATTTAAATAGCAAAAAGACCAATAAATACAGGCGCAACAGGCCAAAAACTTGATCAGGCGGGCACAGCCACACGCTCCACGACAGGTACCGCCGCCGACGCAACGGACGCTGCGGGCTGGCGGATCAGGTGGTCGAACGCGCTGAGCGCTGCCTTGGCACCATCGCCTGCGGCAATCACGATCTGCTTGTACGGCACCGTGGTGCAGTCGCCTGCAGCAAACACGCCCGGCACATTGGTATGGCCCCTGGCGTCCACCACGATCTCGCCGAACTTGCTCAGCTCGACCGTGCCCTTGAGCCATTCGGTGTTAGGCACCAGGCCGATCTGCACGAACACACCTTCCAGCGGGACAGTGTGTTCCACGCCCGTGGCGCGATCCTTGTACTTCAGGCCGTTGACCTTGCCCTGTGCGCCGGTGATCTCGGTGGTTTGTGCGCTGGTGTGGATGGTCACGTTGGACAGGCTCTTGAGCTTGTTGACCAGCACTGCGTCGGCCTTGAGCTGGTCGGCAAACTCGATCAGCGTGACGTGGGCCACCACGCCTGCCAGATCAATGGCGGCCTCGACACCCGAGTTACCGCCGCCGATCACGGCCGTGCGCTTGCCCTTGAACAGCGGGCCATCACAGTGCGGGCAGTAGGCCACGCCCTTGTTTTTGTACTCGGCTTCGCCCGGCACGTTCACGTTGCGCCAGCGCGCGCCGGTCGACAGAATCACCGTCTTGGCCTTGAGCGAGCCGCCGTTGGCCAGCACGACCTCTGTCAGGCCGCCGGGCTCGGTCGCTGGAATGATCTGGTCGGCGCGTTGCAGGTTCATGATGTCCACACCGTAAGACCGGGTCTGCGCCTCGAGCGCCGCTGCAAACTTGGGGCCATCGGTTTCCAGCACCGAGATGTAGTTCTCAATCGCCAGCGTATCGTTGACCTGGCCGCCAAAGCGCTCGGCCGCCACGCCCACGCGGATACCCTTGCGGGCGGCATACACCGCAGCCGCAGCGCCAGCGGGGCCACCGCCGACGATCAGCACATCGTAGGGGTCCTTGGCCCACAGCTTGGCCGCCTCGCGGTCGGCGGAGCCGGAATCCAGCTTGGCCACGATTTCCTCGATGGTCATGCGACCCGAGCCAAACATCTGACCGTTGAGGAACACCATGGGCACGGCCATGATCTCGCGCTCGGTCACTTCCTGCTGGAACGCGCCGCCTTCGATCACCGTGGTCTTCACCTTGGGATTGACAACCGCCATGAGCGACAACGCCTGCACCACGTCAGGGCAGTTATGGCAGGTCAGGCTCATGTAGACCTCGAAGTTGAAGTCGCCGTCCAGCGCCTTGATCGCGTCAATCACGTCCTGCTCGACCTTGGGCGGGTGGCCCCCCGTCCACAGCAAGGCCAGTACCAGCGAGGTGAACTCGTGACCCAGCGGCAAGCCAGCAAAGCGCAGGCTGTTGGAGGCCCCCACGCGCTGCAGGCTGAAGGACGGCTTGCGGGCATGGGTGCCATCAAAGCGCAGCGAGATATTGTCGGCACGCAGGGACTGGATGGTTTCCAGCAGCTCGCGCATGTCGCGGGCAGTCTCGCTATCGTCCAGCGAAGCCACCAGTTCAAATGGCTGCTGCACGCGTTCGAGGTAGGCGGAGAGTTGCGATTTGAGTTGGTCGTCAAGCATGGTGGCTTCCTTGTTCATTGGCGATGGTGATGCATGGGGCCAGGATCCGCTGTTCTGCAGATCAATCATGCTGCACCGAACGCCCAACTAACGGGCGAAAAAAAGCCGGACGGCATGGCGCACACGTGCCATGACCCGGTCCGGCCAAGGAGCAGGGCAGCACCAGGTGCTACCCTGCTCAGCCGTTGCACGGTACTGCTCAGATCTTTCCGACCAAGTCCAGCGAAGGAGTCAGGGTCTTGGCGCCTTCCTTCCATTTGGCGGGGCAGACCTGGCCAGGGTTGGCCGCGGTGAACTGGGCCGCCTTGAGCTTGCGCAGGGTTTCCGACACGTCGCGAGCGATCTCGTTGGAGTGCACTTCCATCGTCTTGATCACGCCATCGGGGTTGACCACAAAAGTGCCGCGCAGTGACAGCCCCTCTTCGGGAATGTGCACACCAAAAGCGTTGGTCAGCTGGTGCGTGGGATCGCCGACCAGCGGAAATTTGGCCTTGCCTACGGCGTCAGACGTTTCGTGCCACACCTTGTGCGAGAAGTGCGTGTCGGTCGTCACGATGTAGACCTCGGCACCGGCCTTTTGGAATTCGGCGTAGTTGTTGGCAGCGTCTTCGATTTCGGTGGGGCAGTTGAAGGTGAACGCAGCCGGCATGAAGATCAGCACCGACCACTTGCCCTTGAGGTCGGCTTCGGTCAGGTTGATGAACTCGCCCTTGCCATTGCGGTTGACAAAAGCGGTGGTCTTGAAGGGCTGGACTTGCGTGTTGATCAGGGACATGGATGCTTCCTTTGGAACGTGGTTAAACAGAACGAGCCCAAGTTTAGGCCGTGCGAGCTCATCAATCCAATTAATTGATTTGATGCAATCCATTAACCATGGCTATTTGCTGGAGCTGCGCACTATGGTGTCCCCAGTCGGAACACACAGCCGGAACGGGAGTTGTGGGGATCACGCAACCACGGGCAGCCCCAAAGCCTCCTGCAAGTTCGGGGGCTCGGCGCCCGCCTTAGGCAGACGCGAGTAGGGCCGCCGCAAGATTCCTCCCCTGAATCCGTGACCCCAGTCCCACGATTCCGTAATCGCCCCGGCAACGGCATGGCCAGGATGATTTTGAAAACAGGTGCTGACAAAACCAGGCTCTTTTTAGTCTTGGGCCCCTCAAATCTGCAGAACTGCGTTTCAGATCAATGCCGCTCGCATTTTTCAGGGAGGATTCATTTGCGCCATCCCAACAGGCGCATTTACCGCCTCAATTTCACAGTCCCAATCGATACGTTTGATCCACGGTCACTTTCTTAAAAGCGCTCGCTCGATGCCTCACCCCCAATATTAGAAATTTTTGCATCTTCCGTTAAAAATTGATTGACCATCTAACTGCACAGGACATCGGTGCGATTGCGCCGCCAAGTTGGCCTCGTACCAAGCAAATCCGCAGGACAATTCGTTCCTTGAAGCGACAGCAACACGTACCTAGACCCTGTTGCGCTGGACTGACACTCGGTCGCGGCAGCGCATTAACCCGTGTGGCGGCATCGCTCACCGGCCCTTAGTATTCCGACCCGTTGCAGCTTGCAACGATCACATCACCGCGGACATCACGCTTATCGGCCGCGGCAGCCCGAGGCGGTACACCCACCTGCTTTTGGTCTGGTGATTATTTGTCGTCAAACACAATTTGATTAAAGGAAAACTTGAGAATGAAAACGATTAACCGCTGCACACTTGCAGTATTGGCTTTATTGGGAACGTCAGCTGCATTTGCGCAGAGCAGCGTTACCCTCTACGGTCGCATCAACACCACGTTCGAAAATCAAAAGGACGGCGGCGTGTCCCGAACAGGGCTCTTCAACAACTCCTCCCGCTTCGGCTTCAAGGGCCAAGAGGACCTGGGTGGCGGCTTGAAGGCTGGCTTCCAACTGGAAAGCGGCTTTGACTCCAGCTCGGGTGCCACCAGTTCCCGCTTTTTCGGTCGCCAAAGCGAAGTGAACCTCTCCGGCGGCTTCGGTATGGTGCGCCTGGGCAACTTCTTCTCTGAGTCGTACTTTGCCACGGCGGACTACATCAGCAACCACAATCATGACACGGGTTCGTCGTCGGACGCGCTGTACGCCTATCCCGCGCGCGATATCAACAAGATCGCCTACCGCACTCCCAAGTTGGGCGGTGCAACCCTGGAAGCAGGCTGGTCGATGCACGAGCAGGCCAGCGGCTCCGGCGGCAAGAACAGCCTGGACCTGGCAGCCAACTACGAGATGGGCCCGCTGGGCCTGGGTGCTGGCTATTCCAAGCTGGGCGACCAGAACCAGTTCGCGGTGCGCGCTTCCTACGCCGCCGGCCCCTTCATCATGGGCGCCTACGTGCAACGAGACGAGAACGTGTTCTTCGCGACTGGCGGCAGCCGCACCAACGTTCGCGTGTCGGGCGCCTACATGATGGGCGCATCCGAGTTCCATGTAAACGTGGGTCGGGCCGGCAGCTACTCCAAGGTTAAAGACAGCTCTGCGACGCAGTACACGCTGGGCTACAACTACAACCTGAGCAAGCGTACCAAGATCTATTCGTACTACACGCGTGTGAACAACAGCAAAGCTGCCAGCTATGGCGTCTCGGCGGCTGGAAACGATTTCAGCTCTTTTGCCGTGGGGGTGCGACACAACTTCTGATGGGATAGCCCCTGCTGCTGCCCGAACTGGTGGGCGGGCAGACAAACAGGATTTTGCCCCCCGCACTTCCCCTCGGAGTGCGGGGCTTTTTGTTTGTCTTGCGACGCACACTGGCCAGCCTGGCTCTGCTGGAACTGCACCGCCTAGGAGCCTGTCGGACTTGGAGCGTCGAAAGCGAAAATCGGCCCCAGCGAGGACAGTTTTTGCCGAATTTGCAGCCCCATAGCCGAGCTATGGGGCAAAAAGGCGGTTAAAAATAGACCGCTGCGGTCGATTTGCAGCCGACGATTTCCAAGTCCGACAGGCTCCTAGAGATTCATGATCGACACCAAGCGCGTGTTCAGATGCGCCTCCAGGGCCTCGGGTCCGCCTTCGGATCCATACCCCGAATCCTCAAGCCCACCAAAAAGGCAGCTCGGCTGCAGGCGCTGCCGCCTGGTTGATCCAGAGCATGCCCACCTCCAGCCGCTGGGCCAGCAGGTGCGCGTTTTTCGGCGACCGGGTAAAGGCATACCCGGCAAGACCAAACGGCAGGCGGTTGGCCTCTGCGATGGCATCTTCGATGTTTTCAACCTAAAAACGGCAGTTGACCGCTTGTCATCTTGGCACACACCGCGTGGACTCGAGCCTTGGGTTGTTTTCGCAGCCTCACCTTTGGGGTGACAGCGCTATGCACTTGCCAGCACCGCTTTTGGAGCGCCATGCAGTGTTGCTCCTCCTTGCAGGGCCAAGCCTGCCGCGTCGTCGCGCCTTGCCTGGCACCCCAACAGCAGCGCTGGCAAATGCATCCAACTGCCGTTTTTAAGTTCAAAGCTTCGCACGGCGGCCACGGCGCCGAAGGGCTCTTCGTTAAAGACGCGCGCCGACAGCGGCACATCATTGAGCACCGTCGGCTGGAAGAAGTTGCCCGCACCGCCGATGCGCTCACCACCGGTGACCAGCGTGGCACCCTGCTGCAGCGCATCGGCCAGCAGGTCGGCCATGGCGGACATGCGGCGCGGGTTGACCAGCGGGCCCATCTGCGTGCCGGCAGTCAGGCCATCGCCCGACCGCAGGCCCTGGGCATATTTGCCAAAAGCATCAACGAAGTCGGCGCGCGGGCTCTCGTGCACCAGATAACGCGCGGGCGAGATGCACACCTGCCCGGCATTGCGGAACTTGGCCCCGCTGCCGATCTTGATGGCCAGTTCCAGAACGGCATCTTCGGCAACGATCACGGGTGCATGACCGCCCAGCTCCATCGTCGTACGTTTCATGTGCCTGCCAGCCAGCGCCGCCAATCGCTTGCCCACGGGCGTGGAGCCCGTGAACGTGACCTTGCGAATGATGGGGTGCGGGATCAGGTAGCTCGAAACATCGGGCGGATCGCCAAACACCAAGCCCACCGTGCCCGCGGGCACGCCGGCGTCGGCAAATGCCCGGATCAGCGCAGCCGGGCTGGCGGGGGTTTCCTCGGGCGCCTTGACCAGGATGGAGCAGGCTGCGCCCAGCGCCGCGCCCAGCTTACGCACCACCTGAATGATGGGGAAGTTCCACGGCGTGAATGCCGCCACGGGGCCCGCGGGGTCCTTGAGCACCATCTGGATGGCCTTAGTGTTGCGCGACGGCACGATGCGGCCATACACGCGCAGGGATTCGTCGGCAAACCACTCGATGATGTCAGCCGAGGCCATGGTGTCGGCCCGGGCCTCGGCCAGGGGCTTGCCCTGCTCCCGCACAAGGATGGCGGCAATGGATTCGGCTCGTTCGCGCATCAGGGCGGCGGCGCGGCGCATGGTCTTGGCACGCTCGGCAGCGGGCATATTGCGCCAGGCTTCAAAACCCTTGTGGGCGGCATCGAGGGCGCTGTCCAGATCGGCCCTACCCGCATGGGCCACACGGCCGATTTCCCGTCCCGTGGCAGGATTGTGCACGGCGATGGCTTGTCATCGGCGGCGTCTTGCCACTGGCCTGCGATGAAAAGCTGGGTGGTCGGATACGTCATGGATGGTTATCTGAAGGGTTGGAAAACGCTGGTTTTCACTAAAGGCCCGCGCGATTTTTCGCGTCTCCGATCCCGCGATACCCTGCCATCGCCCTTAACATGCGGTGCAGTTAAAAACCCAAGGAAATAGCATGAGAGCCGTGGTCGAGAGCCTGCAAGAGTCCCGCATTCGCGAGGTGGCCAATGAGGGCCTGGGGCGCAGCGATGTGCTGAAGTTCTGGTTTGGTGAGAGCGATGAGGTCACGCCCGATTTCATCCGCGAGGCGGCCATCGCATCGCTGCAGCGGGGCGAGACTTTTTACGCGCACAACCTCGGCCTGCCGGAACTGCGCCATGCCATCGCCGGCTACATGCATGGCCTGCACCCGCAGGCGGGCACCGACGCATGGTTCGACCGCGTCGCAGTCACGTCGGGCGGGGTGAATGGCCTGATGGTGGCCATGCAGGCGCTGGTGGACGCAGGCGACGAGGTGGTGCTGGTGACCCCCGTGTGGCCCAACCTGGTCGCGCAGCCGCGCATCCTGGGGGCGCAGGTGCACACGGTGCCGCTGACCGCAGACGCACGGGGCGCTTGGCACCTGGACATGGATGCCCTGCTGGCAAGCATCTCGCCCAGCACACGCCTTCTTATCGTCAATGCACCGAATAACCCTACGGGCTGGACACTCACGCGGCAGGAACAGGCCACCATCCTTGCCCATTGCCGCCGCACGGGCACCTGGATTTTGGCCGATGAGGTGTACGAGCGCCTGTACTACGCAGACGACACCGCCCATGGCGCGGCACCGAGCTTTCTGGATGTGGCCGAGCCCGAGGACCGCGTCGTGGTGACGCACAGTTTTTCCAAGAGCTTTCTGATGACAGGTTGGCGCCTGGGCTGGCTGGTTCTGCCGCCCTCGCTTACCCACGCTGTGGGCAAGCTGATCGAGTTCAACACCTCGTGTGCGCCAGTGTTCGTGCAGCGCGGGGCCACGGTGGCGCTGCAGCGCGCGCACGAGGTAACGCCCGCCTTGGTGGCCCACCTGCGCGCCTGCCGCGACACCCTGGTGCCTCGGCTGGCTGCCGTGCCCGGCGTGTCGGTAGCCACGCCCCAGGGCGGCATGTATGCGTTCTTTCGCATCGCGGGTTATGACGACTGCCTGCCGCTGGCCAAGCGACTGGTGCGTGAGGCCGGTCTGGGGCTGGCGCCCGGCAGTGCATTTGGCGACGAGGCTTCAGGCTGGCTGCGCTGGTGCTTTGCCAGCCAGGACCCGGGACGGCTCGACGTGGGCGTGGCAAGACTGGAGCGCTGGCTACAGGCCCAGGGCTGACGGCTGCAGGCGGTCCGCCCCCCCCTGTCATTCTTTCTGGGGGGTTGATGTTGCGCCCTTCCTGGTTCGCCTGCCACCGTGGATGCAGGCACGGCTGCCCCAGTACGCGATGTACCCCCACCCGTCGCCTGGGCGCCAGGGTGCGTGCACGTGTGGACTGGGCGGCCAAGCGGTTCAAGCGGGAAACGGGGCGCATCTGGGTAGATGGAGGCGCACGCCGGTGGCTGCCAGCAGACCGCAGCGATATGCTCTGTGCCATGAATGCCTTCCATCGGCCCGCCAGGCCACTGCACCCAGACCAACCCGACCCAAGCGCGCCGCATCCGGCTGCATCGCAAGGTCTGTCTCCAACGCCGCCCGACGATGCACCGACAGACCCATCCTCCGCCCTGCCTGCATCAAGCCAGCCTCGTGCCGCCAGCGCACCGCAGCCCCGCAATCCCCTGCACGGCGTCACGCTGCAGGCCATGGTGGAGGCACTGCATGGCTACTTTGGCTGGCAAGAGCTGGGGCGCCAGATTCCGGTGCGCTGCTTCCAGATCGATCCCAGCGTGTCGTCGAGCCTGAAGTTTTTGCGCAAAACGCCCTGGGCGCGCGAGAAAGTCGAGAGCCTCTACCTTTTCATGCTGCGCGAGCAGCGGCGCAATGCGGGGGACGCGTTGGTCAATCCGCAGATGCCACCAGGAAATCGCGGCTGATACCGCCGCCCAGGTCGTTCACCCGATCCAGGAACTGCGTGAGGAAGGCATGCAGCCCGGTGGCCAGAATCTCATCGATGCGGCCGTATTGCAGGTCCGCCAGCAGGCGTCCGGCCCGGCGCAGGGTCTCCTTGGACTGGCCATTGGCCACCACGGCCAGGTTCTCCACCACCTCCAGCAGGCAGGCATGCAATGAACGTGGCATGTCCCGCCGCAGGATCAGCAGCTCGGCCACGCGGCCAGGCGTGATCACGTCGCGGTACACCTTGCGGTAGATCTCGAAGGCCGAGACGCTGCGCAGGATCGCGCTCCAGTGATAGAAGTCGTTTTCCTGGTTGCGCTCGCTGGCGCGGCCAAAAAAATCGTTCTTGACCGCATGGAACTTCACATCCAGCAGCCGCGCCGTGTTGTCGGCGCGCTCCAGGAACGTGCCCATGCGCAAAAAGTGAAAGGCCTCGTCCTGCTGCATGGTGCCCAGCACCACGCCCCGCGAGAGGTGCGAGCGGTGCTTTACCCACTCAAAAAATTGCCCCGGATCGCGCTCAAAAGCGCCCGCCTCCAACTGGCGGTGCAGTTCCAGCCAGGTCTGGTTTTGCGTTTCCCACAGCTCGGTGGTCAGCGCACCGCGCACGGCACGGGCATTCTCGCGGGCGGCGCGCAGGCACGACAGGATGGACGATGGGTTGTTGCCATCGCGCACCATGAACTCCAGCACGTTCCTCGGCGTGATCTGACCATGTCGCGCGGTGTAGGCAGGAATCAGCTCGCTGATGGACAGAAGGCCTTCCCAGCCTTTTTGCGCCACGTCAGCAGACTGGGGTAGCAGCGAGGTCTCGTAGCTCACGTTGAGCATGCGGGCGGTGTTCTCTGCCCGTTCTGTGTATCTGGACATCCAGAACAAATGGTCAGCGGTGCGGCTCAGCATGCGGCCTCCTTGATCGAGCAGGGCAGAGAACCCCGCGCGTGCTGCGCAGGCGGGCAGTGTTGTGTTAAGGGCCCGCCAGAGGCGGCGATTTCTACCAGCGCTTTGTATCGGGACATCCGGAACAGGTCGTCAGCAGTGCGGCTTGGCATTTCAAAGTCCCCCCTGTGTTGGTGTCATCGCGCCCATGGTCTGGGTCTGCGACTGCGGCGGCTGTGTCGCGGTGGTGGCATGCTCGCCCAGCACCCATGTGTCCTTGGTGCCGCCACCCTGCGAAGAATTGACCACTAGCGACCCCTCCTGCAATGCCACGCGCGTGAGGCCACCGGCGACCATCTGCACGTCCCGGCCGCTCAGGACGAACGGGCGCAGGTCAATGTGGCGCGGCGCAATGCCGCTTTCCACATAGGTGGGGCAGCTCGAAAGACTGAGCGTGGGCTGGGCAATGTAGCCAGCGGGGTTGTCCAGCAGGGCGCGTCGGAAATCCTCGATCTCGGCGCTGGTGGCAGCAGGGCCGATGAGCATGCCGTAGCCGCCCGCGCCGTGTACTTCCTTGACCACCAGATCCTTGAGGTGGGCCAGCACGTACTGCAGGTCGTCCTGCTTGCGGCACATCCAGGTGGGCACGTTCTTGAGGATAGGCTCCTGGCCCAGGTAAAAGCGGATCATCTCGGGCACGTAGGGGTACACCGATTTATCGTCGGCCACACCCGTGCCCACGGCATTGCAAATCCCCACATTGCCGGCGCGGTAGGCGTCCATGAGTCCGTAGCAACCGAGGGTGGAGTTTCGGCGGAAGACTTGTGGATCGAGGAAGTCGTCGTCCACCCGGCGGTAGATCACGTCCACCCGTTGCAGGCCGCGCGTGGTGCGCATGTAGACGAACTTGTCCTTGACCACCAGGTCCTGGCCTTCGACCAGCTCCACGCCCATCTGCTGTGCCAGAAAGGCGTGCTCAAAGTACGCGCTGTTGTGCATTCCGGGTGTCAGAACGACCACCGTGGGCTCGTCTGCCGTGGCCGGAGCACTGGCGCGCAAGGTATCGAGCAGCATGTCGGGGTAGTGGGCTACCGGCGCCACCTTGTGCATGCTGAACAGCTCGGGAAACAGCCGCATCATCATCTTGCGGTTTTCAAGCATGTAGCTCACGCCGCTGGGTACGCGCAAATTGTCTTCCAGCACGTAGTACTCGCCCTCGCCCTGCGCGTTGGGGGCGCGCACGATGTCGATGCCGGCAATGTGCGCGTAGATGCTCTTGGGCACGTTGACCCCGGCCATCTCGGGGCGGAACTGGGCATTGTGCAAGATCAGATCGGCGGGCACGATGCCCGCGCGAATGATGTCCTGCCCGTGATACACGTCGTGGATAAAGCGGTTGAGCGCCGTAACCCGCTGCACCAGCCCGGCCTGCATGCTCGTCCATTCGTGGGCGGGGATGATCCGGGGGATCAGGTCAAACGGAATCAGTCGCTCATTGCCGACCCCGCCCTCGTCTTTTGCGCCATAGACAGCAAACGTGATGCCCACGCGGCGAAAGATCATCTCGGCCTCGGCCCGTCGAGCCTGCATCACATCGGCCGGTTGGTTGGAGAGCCACTGCGCGTAGCGCTGATAGTGTTCGCGCACATCGCTGCCGCCCGTGGGCAGCATGGAATACATCTCGTCAAATTTCTGCATCAACGGCCTCCTGTGGGCAGGATAGCAAGTTGTGCGCCCGCAAGCACTCCGGCATCAGCGGTTTGTCTAAGAGCCTGTCGGACTTGGAAATCGTCGGCTGCAAATCGACCGCAGCGGTCCATTTTTAACCGCCTTTTTGCCCCATAGCTCGGCTATGGGGCTGCAAATTCGGCAAAAACTGTCCTCGCTGGGGCCGATTTTCGCTCTCGACGCTCCAAGTCCGACAGGCTCCTAGGCTCGCTCCAGCACGGGAGACGGGTGATGGGCCTGCGCCAGCAGGTGGGCTTCAAATACCTCCGCAATCGGCGCATGGCGCTTGCCGCGGGGACGCACGATATGCCACTGCGAGCCGATGGGAAAGCCCGCCACATCCAATCGCGCCAGCCCGTTGGCGGCGTGGGCGTCGTGCAGCGAATGCACCGACAGTACCGACAAGCCCAGATTGGCGGCAACGGCTTCCTTGATGGCCTCATTGCTACCCAGCTCCAGGCGCACGCGCGGGATAAATCCGACGGCTTGGCAGTGGGCATCCACCGCCATGCGGGTGCCCGAGCCGCGTTCGCGCAGGATGAATCGTTCGCCCTGCAAGTCCGCCAGCGTCAGGCCCTTGCGACCTGCCAGCGGATGCCTGGCGGGCGCGACCAGCGCCAGCGGGTTGGGCATCAGGACCTGGTCGATCAGATCCATGTCGGCGGGGGGCATGGACATGACGTACAGGTCATCGAGGTTGTCGCGCAGCCGGGCCACCACGCCGTCGCGGTTCAGAATCTGAAGGGCCACATCCACCTCGGGATGCTCATCACAAAAGCGGCCCAGCAGCCGGGGGATGAAGTATTCGGCCGTGCTGACCACGGCCACCTTCAGCCGCCCGCGGCGCAGTCCTTTCATGGCGTTCACGGTCTGGCCGAAGGTGTCCCACTCGGCCATCATGGCCCGGGCAGTAGCAGCCAGCTCGCGCCCCGCCTGGGTCAGGTGCACCTTGCGCGAAATCACTTCATACAGCGGCAGGCCCACGGCGTCGGCCACCTCGCGCAGTTGCATCGAGGCCGTCGGCTGCGTGACGTGCATGGCCCGTGCCGCCGCAGTCACGCTGCCTGAATCGGCCAACGCCAGGAACAGACGCAGCTGACGGAAGCTTACGTTCATAGATAAATAACAATGAATATTGTTCGATAAATCGATTTTACACAATGCTTCATGATCCCTAACATCGATCAGTCTTTCCAAAAACAAGCAACTACAACCCCATGCAGAACCTGCTCGATCCCGCCATCCTGTTCTTTGTTTTCGGCGTGTTTGCCGGTGCGGTGCGTTCCAACCTCGAAATTCCTCCGGCCATTGCCAAGTTTTTGTCGCTCTACCTGCTGATGGCGCTGGGCCTCAAGGGCGGGTTTGCGTTGTCGCAGTCAGGCTTTGGTGCACAGGTGGTCGTGGGCCTGGGTGCGGCGTTGACGATGGCGTTTGTGGTGCCCGCGTTGGGCTACCACTTTTTGAAGCGCCACGTGTCGCGCTTTGATGCGGCGGCGGTGGCAGCGTCTTACGGCTCGGTCAGCGCGGTGACGTTTGTCACTGCCATGCAGTTTCTGGAAAGCAACCAGCTCGCCTACGGCGGCCACATGGCCGCCGCCATGGTGATCATGGAGTCGCCCGCCATCCTCATGGCGGTACTGCTGGCCAACAGCCTGCGCCAGCAGGCCGCTGCGGCAGCCCCCGGCGGCGTGGTGGCGTCCGGTGGCGCTGCCGCGCTGGCGGGCGGCCCTGGCGCGGGTGGCGGGCCCGGCCTGTCGCTGCGCAAAGTGCTGCACGAATCGTTCACCGACGGCGCGCAGTTGCTGCTGCTGGGTGCCATGGTCGTCGGCTACGCCACAGGGGATACCGGCAAGGCGGTGATGCAGCCTTTTTCGGGCGACCTGTTCAAGGGCATGCTGGCGTTTTTCCTGCTGGACATGGGCCTGATGGTGGCGCGCAATTTTTCGTCGGTGCGGGGCAAGTCGCCGGTGCTGGTGGCGTATGCCGCAGTGGCGCCTTTTGTGCATGCATCCATTGCG
The DNA here is from genome assembly GCF_046341535.1 of Acidovorax sp. Lineage (GTDB taxonomy): Bacteria > Pseudomonadota > Gammaproteobacteria > Burkholderiales > Burkholderiaceae_C > Acidovorax. Next base: position 23,301 of record NZ_JBKDRI010000087.1, read on the forward strand.
CTGGCATTGGCCAAGCTGCTGGGTATGGCAGCGCCCGACGCTGCGCTGCTGATGGTGCTGTCGGCCAGCGCCTCGTACATCGTGGTGCCCGCCGTGTTGCGCTATGCCGTGCCGGAGGCCAATCCGTCGCTGTACTTCGGGCTTTCGCTGGGCGTTACGTTTCCGATCAACATGCTCATCGGCATTCCCCTGTACACCAGCATGGCCGTGCGCGTGCTGGGCTGACGGGAGGCGCTTGGCGGGCAACACCGGCCGGCGGGGCCTGGCCCGGCGCTGCGTACACTGCAGGCTCATCCAGGAGCCTGATCCATGAAACTCGTCCGTTATGGCGAAGCCGGTGCCGAGCGCCCCGCGATGCTGGACGCGCAGGGCACGCTGCGCGACCTGTCGATGCTTTTGCCCGACATCGGCCCGGCCCAGCTCAACCCGCGCACGCTGGCGGCGCTGGCGGCCATCGACGCCACCCGTCTGCCTGCCGTGCCGGGCAACCCGCGTCTGGGCAGCCCGGTCAGCGGCGTGGGCAAAATCGTGTGCGTGGGCCTGAACTACGCGGACCATGCCAGGGAGGCGGGCCTGCAACCGCCCGCCGAGCCGGTGCTGTTCCTGAAAGCCGTGACCGCGCTCAGCGGCCCCAATGACCCCGTGCGCATTCCCCCCGGCGCAGCCAAGACCGACTGGGAGGTCGAGCTGGGCATCGTCATCGGCAGCACCACCCGCCACGTGGAAGAGGCCGACGCCATGGCCCATGTGGCGGGCTACGTGCTGGCCAACGATGTCTCTGAGCGCGCCTGGCAGATGGAGCGCGGCGGGCAGTGGGACAAGGGCAAGAGCTACGACACGTTTGCGCCCATCGGCCCCTGGCTGGTCACCACCGACGAACTGACCGATCCGCATGCCATCGACCTGTGGCTGGAGGTGAACGGGCGGCGCGTGCAGCAGGGCAGCACGGCAAACTTCATCTTCGGCGTGCCGACCGTGCTTGCCTACATCAGCCAGTTCATGACGCTGCTGCCTGGCGACCTGATCCTGACCGGCACCCCGGCGGGCGTGGGTCTGGGGCAAAAGCCTGCACCGTGGTTCCTCAAGCCTGGGGATGTCATGCGACTGGGTGCCAGCGGCCTGGGCGAGCAGACGCAGCATTGCGTCGCACCCTCGGGAACCTCTGCATAACTCCCTGCGGTCTGCGCGGGCGCAGGCTCGGGCGCAGGCTCGGGCAGTCCACGGCGTTGCTTTTCTTGCCAATAGCCGTGCTATTGGCTGCAAAAAGCGCCTTGTGGCCTATCCCGATCCGCACCCGCGCATCCTCGCGAGGGTTCTGCAGAGCTTCCCTGGCAGCCCGGATGGCAAACACATGATTCAAAAAAGGCGGTTATGCACGCCTGTAATCGTTTTGTTGCTACAAAAAACGTAGTGGTTGCAGCGGCGACTGGCGGGTGACGGCACCGCGACCGACCCGCCCCCTGGTTCACCGCTCCAGTTCAATGGCCTCTACAAAAATCACCTCGCACGAACCGGCACCCGAGTCCGATCGTGTGAGCGAGCTGGTCCATTTCCAGCCGCTGGCGTGCGTGACCTGCACCAGCTGCCCCGTCATGCGGACGTAGCGGCCGGCCTTGGCCTGTTTGAGCGTGCGTTCCACGGCGGGCGTGGCCGGAATCATGTGCATGTTGGCCGATGACTCGATGATCTCCTGCACGGGTATGGGGGGCTGGTCACGCCACGAGTAGCGATACCACCGGCCGCCCTGCGTGATGTTCAGCGGCTCATACACCTGGGGGTCGGCCATGCGCTTCCATCCCAGCGCCAGGTCCACGGGCGACAGATCGGCCTCGCGCCCCAGGTGGTAGTCCTCGCGCGCCAGCACGCGGGCACGCACCGCAAAGCTCGCCAGCGGCTTGACCTGGTATCCCCTGAATTCAAAGCTTTTGCCGACGGGCGAACCCTGCACCGGGCCATCGCCCGCCGGGAACACCGCACCAGCGCCCGCGTAGGCCTGGAGCTTGTGGTCAGCATGCCGTACGCGCAGCGCCTCGATGCCAGAAAAGGCCACCACCAAAACGATGGAGAGCTTGATGACGCTGGAGAAGTTCATAGGGCGTGCGGAATTCGGCAGCAAATTGTGCACAAAGACCGATCCCTGGGGCACGGATCACGGGTTACGGGATCGCCCGTGCCTTGCGCGAACGGCCTTTGGCCGCAGCGCGATGCGCGGTGGCCGTCAGGCGAAGGTGTTGATCTGGGTGCCCAGCGTTCCGCTGGTGGCCAGCGCGGGCTGGGGCATGGCCTGCGCCACGGCGTCGAGCATGGTGGCGGCCGATGCAGCCTGGATGTCGAGCGCCTTTTTCAGCACCGCAATGTTCACGGCGTCGGCGCTTTGGGCGCTGGCCATGGCGCTGGCCGTGCTGACAATGCTGTTGGTGAGTGCGACGTCCATCAGAGGCTCCGGTGTGTACTTGCGTTATCGGCAACCGGCGCGGCAACTTGAGCGCCGGGGCCAGTGTGCCAGCCAGCGCCGCGCCGCCCGGGATACCTGCGCGGGCACGCCAAACGCGGGGAAAGCAGCGCGGTCTGACCTTGGCCCTGCTGCCAGCCGGCGGCCCGACCCGCGGAACAAGCCGCGCCGCTGCAAGGACAAGCGCCTGGCACAGCGACAAAAACCCTCTGCGCCTTTAAAATCGCGGGCTACCCACCAGAGCCACGCCCCGCCATGCCATGCGGGCGCGGCCCCCCTGCCGCATGAACGCCCCCGTCGACGTCTCCTTTTTTGCGCGCGCCGCCAAGTCCTTGACCAGCTACCGACCGTACTGGGCCAAGCGCTTTGGCACGGCCCCTTTTTTGCCGATGAGCCGCGCCGAGATGGACAAGCTCGGTTGGGACAGCTGCGACATCATCCTGGTCACCGGCGACGCCTATGTGGACCACCCCAGCTTTGGCATGGCCGTGATCGGCCGCACGCTCGAAGCCCAGGGCTTTCGCGTGGGCATCATCGCCCAGCCTGACTGGCAAAGCGCCGAGCCCTTCAAGGTGCTGGGCAAGCCCAACCTGTTCTGGGGTGTGACGGCGGGCAACATGGATTCGATGATCAACCGGTACACCGCCGACCGCAAGATCCGCAGCGACGACGCCTACACCCCCGGCGACGTGGGCGGCAAGCGCCCCGACCGCGCCGCCATCGTCTACAGCCAGCGCTGCCGCGAGGCCTACAAGGACGTGCCCATCATCCTGGGCGGCATCGAAGGCAGCCTGCGCCGCATTGCCCACTACGACTACTGGAGCGACAAGGTACGCCGCAGCATTGTGGTGGACGCCAAGTGCGATTTGCTGCTGTACGGCAACGCCGAGCGCGCGCTGGTCGAGGTGGCCCACCGCATCGCGGCCCGCGAGCCGGTTGCCAACATCACCGACGTGCGTGGCACCGCCTTTGTGCGCCGGCCCGACGACGACAGCGGCAAGGGCTGGTTTGAGATCGACTCGACCACCGTGGACGAACCCGGCCGTGTGGAGGCGCACATCAACCCCTACATGACGACCAGCGAGCAGGCGGCTGCCCAGGGCGCCAGCTGCAGCAAGGAAGAGGGCGGTTGTGCTACTGAATCAGGAGCGCAAAGTGCTTGCGGGACAAGCGCGACTGGCCAAAATGATCCAAATCCTGCCATTGCCCCCATCCAGTTCGTGCCCAACCCAGCGCTCAAGACACGACTGAAATCCCCTCCGCGTGAGAAGACCGTCATCCGCCTGCCCAGCTACGAGCAGGTGAAAAGCGACCCCGTGCTCTACGCCCACGCCAACCGTGTGCTGCACCTGGAAACCAACCCGGGCAACGCCCGCGCCCTGGTGCAGGCCCACGGCGAAGGCGTCACGGCGCGTGACGTGTGGATCAACCCGCCGCCCATCCCGCTGACCACAGCCGAGATGGACTACGTGTTTGACCTGCCCTACGCCCGCAGCCCGCACCCCGCCTACGCCGATGAAAACGGCAGCCACGACGGGGCGACCAAAATTCCTGCGTGGGAGATGATCCGTTTTTCGGTCAACATCATGCGCGGCTGTTTTGGCGGCTGCACGTTTTGCTCCATCACCGAGCACGAAGGCCGCATCATCCAGAGCCGGTCAGAGGACTCGATCATCCAGGAGATCGAGGACATCCGCGACAAGGTCAAGGGCTTCACCGGCACCATCTCTGACCTGGGCGGCCCCACCGCCAACATGTACCGCCTGGGCTGCAAGAGCCCCGAGATCGAAGCCGCCTGCCGCAAACCCAGCTGCGTATATCCGGGCATCTGCCAGAACCTGACCACCGACCACGGCCCGCTCATCAAGATCTACCGCCGTGGCCGTGCGCTCAAAGGCATCAAGAAAATCCTCATCGGCTCGGGCCTGCGCTACGACCTGGCCGTCAAGAGTCCTGAATACGTGAAGGAACTGGTGCAGCACCACGTGGGCGGCTACCTCAAGATCGCGCCCGAGCACACCGAGCAGGGGCCACTGACCAAGATGATGAAGCCGGGCATCGGCAGCTATGACAAGTTCAAGCAGATGTTCGAAAAGTTCAGTGCCGAGGTGGGCAAAAAGCAGTTCCTGATCCCGTACTTCATCGCCGCCCACCCGGGCACCAGCGACGAGGACATGATGAACCTCGCGCTCTGGCTCAAAAAGAACGGTTTCCGCGCCGACCAGGTGCAGACCTTCTACCCCAGCCCCATGGCCACGGCCACGGCCATGTACCACTCAGGCCGCAACCCGCTGACCCGCGTGCGCCGCCAGATGCGCGACGAAACCGAAGAGTCGGTGGACATCGTGCGCGGCGAAAAGCGCCGCCGGCTGCACAAGGCCTTTTTGCGCTACCACGACCCCAACAACTGGCCCCTGCTGCGCGATGCGCTCAAGGCGATGGGCAGGGCCGATCTGATCGGCAACGGCAAGCACCACCTGATCCCGACCTTCCAACCCTTGACGGACGGTGGCTACCAGAGCGCGCGGCGCAAAAACTCCACGCCTGTGGGGCAGCGCGTGCAGCCGCCGCCGGTATCGGCTGCGGCGGGCAAGGCATCGTCCCGATCGGCCAAAGCGCCCGGCCAGCCGCAAAAGGGCCGCATCCTGACCCAGCACACGGGCCTGCCGCCGCGGGTGACGGGCAGCGCCAAGCCGTCGGCGCGCAAGCCGCGCTGATCGCCCACCGCGCAGGTCGGGCGCGGCCCGTGTTGTCATGCCAGCCAACGCACCCACCATCATCATCCTTGCCTCTGGCCGCGGCGAGCGCTTCAGGGCCTCGGGCGGCACGGTGCACAAGCTGCAGGCGCTGCTGGCAGGCCAGCCGGTCTTGCAGCACACGCTTCATGCGGTGCGCGCCAGCGGCCTGCCGTGGCATCTGGAGCAGGCCCGTCACCCTGGCATGGGCGACTCGATCGCGGCCGCCGTGCGGCACACGGCCGACGCATCGGCCTGGCTGGTGCTGCCGGGTGATCTGCCGCTGGTGCAGCCCGCCACGCTGCAGCACATGGCGCAGGTGCTGGCGCATCAGCAAGCCGCGGTGGCATGGCCGGAGTTTGCAGGGCAGCGGGGGCACCCGGTGGCGTTTGGGCGGGAGTGCCTGGACGATTTGCTGGCGCTGCAAGGCGACCAGGGCGCCGCGCCCGTGCTGCGCCAGTGGGCAGGGCAGGGGCGGGGGCTGGCCGTGCCGGTGCAGGACGAGGGCGTGGTGATGGACATTGACACCATGGACGCGCTGGCCCGGGCCGAGGCGCTGTGGCAGCAGCGCCAGGCGGGCTGAGCGCCCCGCAGCCATTGGCCCGCAAAGCGGACATTCAGGCGCTGGCCCCATCAAAAAGCCGCTGGCGTCGCAGCGGCTTTTTCTTTGGATGGCGACGCGCTGGCCCAAAGGCTGTCGTGGTGCGTCGGCGCGCCAGGGGGTGCCGACTATTTGGCGGTAATCACCGCGCAGGCCACGCGGGGCCCGGCGTTGCCGGTGGGCTGGGTTTTGTAGTCGTCGGGGTCGCGGTGCACGATGAGGCCCTTGCCCACGATGTCATTGGCGGTGCTGCCCACGCGGATGGTGCGCGAGTCAAAACTGAAGCTGGCTTTGCCGCTGGCGTCGGCCTTCAGGCTGGGCAGGTCGCCGGCATGGTGTTCGCCCACGCCGTGGCTGCCGTGCGGCTTACCGCCGGGGTTGAAGTGGCCGCCGGTGCTCATGCCGTCGCCGCTGCTGCAGTCGCCTTTTTCATGCACATGAAAGCCGTGCTCGGCACCGGGCTTGAGGCCGCTGATGGTGCCGGACACCTTCACCACATCGCCTGCCTGAACAAAGTTGACCGTGCCTGCGGTCACGTTGCCACGGGTGGGCTCCAGTTTGGCTGTGGCGCTGGGGCCGGAGGGCGAGTTAGCGGCGCAGCCGGCCAGCGTGATGGCCGCAATGGCGGACAGGGCGATTCCGAAACGGTTCTTCATGGGGCGTGCTCCAAGGGTTGAAGGGGTGTATTGACCGGGGTACGGCGACCCAGCGATCAGCAGGCAGTGGCAACCACGGTGGCCTGCTCGCAGGCTTTGCGAAGGGGGCCAGCCAGCCAATGCACTGCTGTTCGCTGGCCAGCACTATGCCTGTTTTTGTGCCAGCGCGAGCAATCGGGCCAAGGCCCGGTCGTGAATGCCCTGGCGGCGCAGTTCATCAAAGGTGGCCTGAACATAGTCGCGCGTGGTGCCGTAGCGACCGCAGGCCTGGGCAAAAATGCGGCGGTATTCGTTGTCGGGCAGGTCGCCAGTGTGGTTGGGGCTTTTGCGCGACAGGGTGAACGCCAGCGCATTCACCGGCCCTTGGGGCGTGTGGCAGGTGAGCCAGCGCGGGTCGTACACGCCGGTGATCATCTCGCGCTGCCACAGGTTGGCCATGATTGGCCGGGCCTCAGACTTGTGAATGCGGAACACCACGCCCCGGCAGCTTCCGCCGGAGAGCATGCCCAGCACCAGCCCAGGACATTCGGGAGTGCCCCGGTTGATGCGGCTCCACATCTTCAGCGCCCGGTGCCAGCCGTGCACCTTGGCATGGCGGCGCTCGGCGTACTCAAACTCGGGCTTCCAGATGAGCGAGCCGTAGCCGAAGATCCATAGATCCTGATGGCCTCCCCATTCGCTCAATGCACGCTCCAGCATGGGGGCCGGATCTCGCAGGGGGGCGGGCCAATTCGTCATGGGGGCACTTTGTCGGACAACAACGGTTAACCTCTTTTGCCACCGACACCCTGTCAGCGGTTTGCGGCAGTGGGAAACGAATACGACTCGGTATCTGTACTCCCACTTACGATGATGCAAACTTTCATGCTTGTTCTACTCTCTGACTTCCGGTTGTTTGCCTGGCGGCTCACGATTGAAAGTCATGCGGAGGGATGTCCGATCACGGGACGAACCGCAACTGCCCCCTGGCGGATCCGAACGGTTCTCGCAGGCTGGCACGACCCATGCCTCAGGCGCGCTGGATCAGCTCAATCTTGTAACCATCGGGGTCCGTCACAAAGGCGATCACGGTGGTGCCGCCCTTCACGGGGCCTGCTTCACGCGTCACGTTGCCGCCCGCGGCCTTGATTTTTTCGCAGGCTGCATACACATCGGGCACCCCCAGGGCAATGTGGCCGTAGGCGGTCCCCATGTCGTAGCTCTCGGTGCCCCAGTTGTAGGTCAGCTCAATTTCGGCCTGGCCGGGGTTGCCGCCATCAAAGCCCAAAAAGGCCAGCGAATACTTGTATTCGGGGTTGTCAGACTGGCGCAGCAGCTGCATGCCCAGCACCTGGGTGTAGAAGTCGATGGAGCGTTGAAGGTTGCCAACGCGCAGCATGGTGTGGAGGAATCTCATGCTCCCCATTGTGCCGCCAAGTCGAAAACCGGGTCGTCGCGGGGTGGGCGTAACGCGCGCCCCTGGCCCCGGCGAGGCGATTGCCGCAGTGCGCCAATGATGTGGCGGTTGCCCGCTTACACCATGTGTGCCGGGCAAACATGGTGTTAACCGGCCCGCGTTCAGACGACCTTGGCGATCGCCTGGCAGACGTAGTCGATGTTCTTGCTGTTGAGCGCAGCCACACACATGCGGCCCGTGTCGGTGCCGTACACGCCAAACTCGCTGCGCAGGCGCACCATCTGGTCTTTGGACAGGCCCGAGTAGCTGAACATGCCAATCTGCGTGGTGATGAAGGACATGTCCTTGGTCACGCCCGCAGCCTTCAGGCCATCGACCAGCTTGTGGCGCATGGCCTTGATGCGCACGCGCATCTCGCCCAGTTCCTTCTCCCACAGGGCACGCAGTTCGGGGTTGTTCAACACGGCCGCGACGATGGCGCCGCCATGCGTGGGCGGGTTCGAGTAGTTGGTGCGGATCGCGATTTTCAGCTGGCTCAGCACCCGGTCGGTTTCTTCCTTGCTGCTGCCGACCACGCTCAGAGCGCCGACGCGCTCGCCGTACAGGCTGAAGCTCTTGGAAAAGCTGGTGGAGACAAAAATGTTCAGGTCGGCGGCCACAAACTTGGCGATCACCGCGCCGTCTTCGGCGATGCCGTAGCCGAAGCCCTGGTAGGCCATGTCCAGGAAGGCGGTGAGGTTGCGGTCCTTCACCACAGCGATCACCTGGTCCCACTGGGCGGGGGAGATGTCGTAGCCGGTGGGGTTGTGGCAGCAGGCGTGCAGCAGCACGATGGTGCCGGCAGCGGCGGCCTTGAGCTTGGCCAGCATGCCTTCAAAGTTGATGCCACCGAGACCGCCGTTGGCGCTCTGGTCAAAATAGGGATACACATCCACCGCAAAGCCTGCGTTGGAAAACAGCGCGCGGTGGTTTTCCCAGCTGGGGTCGGAGATCAGCACGGTGGCGTTGGGGCTGATCTTTTTAAGGAAATCAGCGCCGATTTTCAGGCCGCCGGTGCCGCCAATGGCCTGCACCGTGGCCACGCGGCCGCTCTTGACAACATCGGAATCTGCACCGAAGACCAAGCCCTTCACGGCCGCGTCATAGGCGGCGATGCCGTCGATGGGCAGGTAGCCGCGTGCGGTGGGCTTTTCCATCATGGCCTGTTCAGCGGCCTGCACACACTGCAGCAGGGGCAGCTTGCCGTTGTCGTCGAAATACACACCGACGCCGAGGTTGACCTTGTTGGGGTTGGTATCCGCATTGAATTGCTCGTTAAGGCCCAGGATAGGGTCGCGGGGCGCCATTTCGACGGCGGTGAACAGAGACATGAAAATCCTTGAAAGGTTGTCGGTAGCGAAGATTCCGGGCGTGGTGTACTGTGCCGGGTTAGCCCAATTTTAACGGCCGCCTCACAACACCCGTTGACCTGTTCCATGCCGGATATCACTGAAGTCATAACCGAAACTCAACAGGGCGAATTCGTCCGCTTCCCGGATTCGCCGTTCGAGTTGTTCCAACCGTACCCGCCGGCCGGGGATCAGCCCGGGGCCATCGCCAAGCTGGTGGAGGGCCTGCGTGACGGGGAGGCCTTTCAGACCTTGCTGGGCGTGACCGGTTCGGGCAAGACCTTCACCATGGCCAACGTGATCGCCCGCATGGGCCGCCCGGCCATCGTATTTGCGCCCAACAAGACGCTGGCGGCCCAGCTCTACAGCGAGTTCCGCGAGTTTTTCCCCAAGAACGCCGTGGAGTATTTCGTCAGCTACTACGACTACTACCAGCCCGAAGCCTACGTGCCCCAGCGCGACTTGTTTATCGAAAAGGACAGCGCGATCAACGAGCACATCGAGCAAATGCGCCTGTCGTGCACCAAAAGCCTGATGGAGCGGCGCGACGTGGTGATCGTGGCCACCGTGTCGGCCATCTACGGCATAGGCGAGCCTGAGAGCTACCACCGCATGGTCATGACGCTGCGGGTGGGTGACAAGCTGGGCCAGCGCGATGTGATCGCCCAGCTGATCCGTATGCAGTACCAGCGCAACGAGGCGGATTTTTCGCGCGGCAAGTTCCGGGTGCGGGGTGACACGATCGACGTGTTTCCAGCGGAGCATTCTGAGCTGGCGATCCGCATCGAGCTGTTTGACGACGAACTGGAGAGCCTGCAACTGTTCGACCCGCTCACAGGCCGCGTCAAGCAGAAGATCCCGCGCTTTACCGTGTACCCCAGCAGCCACTACGTGACGCCGCGCGACAAGGTGCTGTCGGCGGTCGAGTTCATCAAACTGGAACTGGCCGAGCGGCTGCAGCAGTTGCTGGCCGACGGCAAGCTGGTGGAAGCCCAGCGGCTGGAGCAGCGCACGCGCTTTGACCTGGAGATGCTCAGCGAGGTGGGGCACTGCAAGGGCATCGAAAACTACACCCGTCACCTGTCGGGGGCAGCGCCGGGCAGCCCGCCCAGCACGCTGACCGACTACATGCCCAAGGACTCGCTGATGTTCCTGGATGAGAGCCACCAGATGGTGGGTCAGCTCAATGCCATGTACAGTGGCGACCGCTCCCGCAAGACCACGCTGGTCGAATACGGCTTTCGGCTGCCATCGGCGCTGGACAACCGGCCGCTGAAGTTTGAAGAGTTCGAGGAGCGCATGCGGCAGGTGATCTTTGTGTCGGCCACGCCCGCCGACTATGAGAAAACCCATTCGGGCCTGGTGGTGGACCAGGTGGTGCGCCCCACAGGACTGGTTGACCCGGAAGTCGAAGTGCGCCCGGCCACTCACCAGGTCGACGATGTGCTGCAGGAGATCCGCATCCGCGTGGAAAAGCGCGAGCGCGTGCTCATCACCACACTGACCAAGCGCATGGCCGAGCAGCTGACCGACTACCTGACTGACAACGGCGTCAAGGTGCGCTACCTGCACAGCGACGTGGACACGGTGGAGCGGGTAGAAATCATCCGGGACCTGCGGCTGGGGGCCTTTGATGTGCTGGTCGGCATCAACCTTTTGCGCGAAGGGCTGGACATCCCTGAGGTTTCGCTGGTGGCCATCCTCGATGCGGACAAAGAAGGCTTTTTGCGAGCAGAGCGCAGCCTGATCCAGACCATTGGCCGTGCGGCGCGCAACATCCACGGTCGCGCCATTCTGTATGCGGACCGCATCACGGATTCGATGAGGAAAGCCATTGGCGAAACAGAGCGCCGCCGCCTCAAGCAGATCGCGCACAACCAGGCGCACGGGATCACGCCGCGCACCATCGTCAAGCGTGTGCGCGACCTGATCGACGGTGTGTACAGCGAAAAGGCGGGCAAGGATGCCGAGCGGCTGGAGCAGGAGGCCATCCAGCGGGCGCAGGTGGAAGACATGTCTGAAAAAGATGTGGCGCGCGAGATCAAGCGGCTGGAAAAACTCATGCTGGACCATGCGCGCAATCTGGAGTTCGAACAGGCGGCGCGTGTGCGCGACCAGCTCACCCGGCTCAAGGACCAGGCCTTTGGCGCGTCTGGCAAGGATGCAGTGGGGCTTTGACCGTGCCAAGCCTGGTTGGTCGTTATGTAACCGCCTGGTTTTATAACCCGACAGTTTTGCTTGGGCTTTGTGCTACACTTGTCCGAAACACTCAAGAAAAAAGCCCAGTGAAGAAGGGCTCCGCGCCAGGCGACTGGCTGGAGTAAAGGGCGGAGACGGTGCCATTGCTGCCAGCAGGCAGTGGCGGTGGTTTCTACAACGGACAAGCCTTAACACCAGGAGCTTGCGATGCGTCTCACAACCAAAGGCCGATTTGCGGTCACTGCCATGATTGACCTGGCCCTGCGCCAAAACAATGGTCCCGTCACCCTGGCGGCGATCAGCCAGCGTCAGCAGATCTCGCTGTCTTACCTTGAGCAGCTTTTTGGAAAACTGCGTCGCCACGAACTGGTGGAATCCACCCGTGGCCCCGGAGGCGGCTACACGCTGGCCCGCAAGGCGGGTGAGATCACGGTGGCTGACAT
>NZ_JBKDRI010000088.1:0-18359 GCF_046341535.1 Acidovorax sp.
CCAGATCGAGTTCAGTTTGTTCGGTACAGTTTGGATTCGGCATGGCTCGCTCGTTCATCAAGTTTCTACACCTCGATAAACGCGCACTCAAAGGGCCATGCCGTCATCGTTTTTACGGAGGACGGTGAAATATCCGGGCTAAATGATGTTCGGAACGCGCCTGCGCTCGTCCCAGCTCGCATCAATCTCCGTGCGAGGCGCTCCACCGGTCTCCCCAGCCCTGGGTGCGGGTGCGTTCGATGTCACGGCGGTTGCGCTTGGTGGGGCGGCCCTGGCTCAGGGCTGTGGCCGGTTCGGGGGCGAGGCGCCGCAACTCGGCAGCGGTCTCGCGGGCATGGATGCTTTCGGCGGTTTCCTCGTACAGCAGCTGCGCCACGGGCGCGGGCCCGCGCACGCCGCTGAGCGAGCGAACGAGCACGGTGCGCGCCACCGGACCCTGACGCAACGCCACCAAGTCACCGCAGCGCAAGTCGCGGGCAGGCTTGACGGCCTGCCCGTTGACCGTGACGCGGCCTTTGTTGATTTCTTCAATCGCCAGGTTGCGCGTCTTATAGAAGCGGGCGCACCACAGCCATTTGTCCAGGCGCATGGATTCTGTCGTGTTCATGGGCCCTATTGTCCCGTGTCCGTGGCGCCGTGAGTCTCAGCGGCGGGCCAAGATCCCGGCAGGCGTACGACGGCGTCCAGACCGTGGACCGTGCCGTTGCGGTAGCGGTTGGTCAGTGCAATGGTGCCCTGAAGGGCTTGAACGATCTCCTGACAGATGGCCAGACCCAGACCGCTGCCGGTGCGCACGTCGCCCGCCGAAAAAGGCTGGAACAGCCGCGCGGCCAGCTCATCGTCGATGCCCGGGCCGTGGTCGCTGATGGTGAGGGTGATATCACGGCCCTGCAAACGCAGGTCGACCGTCAGTTCGCTGCCGGGCGGCGCATGCCTGATGGCGTTGTGCAGCAGGTTGCGGCACAGCTCGCGCAGCATCCATTCGTGTGCCTGAACGGGCGCTGGCTCGGTATGGATGCCGAAATCGAGGTCGCGCTGCGCGATCAGGGGCGATAAATCCAGCGCCACCGCGCGCAGGATGTCGTCCAGGCGCGACAGGGGCGGCTCGCTTTGCTGGCGCAGCTGCTCCACCTTGGCCAGCGCCAGCATCTGGTTGGCCAGTTGTGTGGCGCGATCCACGGTATCGCCGATTTCGCGCAGCGCCTGGACCGGCTCCACATCGCCCCGCAGTGCTGACTGCACCTGGGTCTTCAGAACGGCCAGCGGCGTCCGCAGCTGGTGCGAAGCATCACGCACAAACCGCTCTTGATGGCGCAGCAGGTGCCGCAGTCGTTGCATCACGTGGTTGGTTGCATCGATCAGCGGTTGCAGCTCGCGCGGAGCCGAGGGTGCGGCAATGGGGCTGAGATCACCCTCACGCCGCGCCTGCAGCTGGTGGCTGAGCTGTCGTACGGGCTTGGTTGCACGTTGCACCACCAGCACCACGGTGACGGCAATCACAGCGATGAGCGCCGCTTGGCGCATCAGGGTGTTCCACAGGATTTGCAGCGCCAACTTTTCGCGGACCTCCAGCGTCTCGGCCACCTGGACCACCGCGACGGTGCGGCCCTTGGCGCTGGACACGGGCTGCAGCAGCACGGCCACACGCACGTTGCGTTCGCGAAAACGGTCGTCGTAGAAGTCGACCAGCGCTGCATACGGCGGACGCGCGGGAATGGTCCCGGTCCAGAACGACAACTCTTCAAAGCCAGAAACCAGCTCTCCGCCCAGGGTGGACACCCGGTAGAACATGTGGCTCTGGTTGTCGGCTTCAAAGGCTTCCAGAGCCGAGTAGGGCACCGTAGCGCGCAACTGCGCCGCCGAGTCATAGCCTGTCACGTCCAACTGCTCGCTGATGACTTTGGCCGATGCGAGCAAAGTGCGGTCATAGGCGGTGTTTAGCAATGTCAGGGCTTGCCGGTACAGACTGAAGGTGTTGAATACGATGAAGAGCGCGACGGGCACCAGGATGCCCGCCAGCAGCCGTCGCCTGAGAGAGTGGTGGGCGGCAGGGTTGGCCGGTGGGGCGTTCATGCCTCGTCGGTCCGCAGCAGGTAGCCCAGGCCACGCAGGGTCATCAGCGTCAGACCGGTGCCCGCCAGCTTCTTTCGCAGGCGGTACACCACCACCTCAATCGCTTCGTACTGCACGTCCAGCTGGCCCGGGAAAACGAGTTCATACAGGCGTTCCTTGGCCACGGCATGCCCGGGCTGGGCCAGCAGCGCATGCATCAGCGCGAGCTCGCGCGGTGTGAACTCCATCACCTCGCCGTGGCGGTACAGCGCGCCACTTTCCTTGTCATATCGGATGGCGCCCAGCTGCACCGTGCCCGGTGTCATAGCGTTAGAAACTGCCGGGTCGGAGCAGCGGCGCACGAGCGCACGCAGCCGGGCCTCCAGCTCGTCCAGGTCGAACGGCTTGGGCAGGTAGTCGTCGGCTCCTGCATTGAGGCCGATGACCCGGTCGCCCACCGTGCCGCGCGCGGTGAGGATGAGTACGGGCGTTCGCAGCCCTTTGTCCCGCGCCTGTTTCAATACCTGCAACCCATCAAGCCCTGGCAACGTGAGGTCAAGCACCACCGCGTCGGGCTGGCGCGCAATCCAGTGTCTGAGAACCGTGCCCCCATCCCCTGTAGCAGTCACTTCGATGCCTCGGCGCGTGAGGGCGCGGTGCAGCGTCGCTTGCATGGTGGGGTCATCCTCGACAAGAAGCAATTGCATGCGCGAAACCTTACCACTGTCCCGCAGGATGGGCTACGTGAGTGTTTTCCCTTAGTCTGCGGACAGCCGTTTGACAGGCGACTCGCGCATCATTGGGGCGGTCATAAATCTACAAGGAGTCAACCGATGCGTCGCGATATGTTTCTCAAGTCACTGGCTGCCCTGGCGGCCGCTGGCGCCCTGCCGGTGTCTGCGCAGACAGCTTCTGCCATCAAGATGATGATTCCCGCCAACCCGGGCGGTGGCTGGGACTCCACCGGCCGCGCGTTGGGCAAGGCCATGCAGGACGCAGGCGTTACCAGTGCGGTGACCTATGACAACAAGGGTGGCGCCGCCGGGGCTATCGGGTTGGCCCAGTTCGTCAATGCCAGCAAGGGCGATCCGAATGCCGTGATGGTGATGGGCGCGGTGATGCTGGGGGGCATCATCACCGGCAAGCCGCCCGTGGGGCTGGACAAGGTGACGCCACTGGCGCGCCTGACCAGCGAATACAACGTGTTTGTGCTGCCCGCCAATTCGCCCTTTAAATCCATGAAGGACGTGGTCGAGCAACTGCGCAAGGACCCGGGCAGCGTGAAGTGGGGTGGCGGCTCGCGTGGTTCCACCGAGCACATTGCCGCCGCGATGATTGCGCGCGATGCGGGCGTGGATCCGTCCAAGATCAACTACGTGGCTTTCCGTGGGGGTGGCGAGGCCACTGCCGCCATCCTGGGGGGTAACGTCACGGTGGGTGGCAGCGGGTACAGCGAGTTTGCCGAATACATCTCCGCAGGCAAGATGCTTCCGATCGCCGTGACGTCGCCGACGCGCCTGAAGGGTGTGAGCGTTCCCACGCTCAAGGAGCAGGGCATCAACGTGGAAATTGGCAACTGGCGCGGCGTGTACGGTGCCCCGGGCATCACGGCGGAGCAGCGCAAGGCGCTCATCGATGCCCTGGCCAAGACCTTCAAGAGCAAGGCCTGGCAGGATGCGATGGTCAAGAATGGCTGGACACCTGCCTGGATGGCAGGAGACGAATTTGCCAACTTTGTGGATTTGGAGTTTGCCAGCATGCGCGCCACGATGGCCAAGTCCGGCATGATCTGATTGCAGGCGGCAAGTAGGGCGTGCCGCAGGACTCTTGCGGAGTGCCGGGGCGTGGCCTTGTACGGACAGTGCGAAGGAGAAAAACATGACACAACAACATTCATCGCGCTCCATACCCTTGCAAACCCTGATCGGCGTGGGATTGGTGCTGGTGGCGCTTGCGATGGCTTGGGGCGCCAGATCGATCAGCTCGGAGGCGGGTTACAGCGGCGTGGGCCCTAGCTTCGTCCCGTGGGTGGTCAGCATTGCTTTGCTGATGTGCGGTGTCCTGTGCGTGGTGCATGCACGGACGGGCGGGTTCCGTAACCTGGAAGAAGGCTCTGGCGACGTTCGTGCCCACTGGAAGGGCTTCATCTGGGTGTCCGCAGGGCTGTTGCTCAATGCGATGCTCATCACCACCCTTGGCTTCATCCTGAGCTGCGCGCTGTGCTTTGTGCTGTCAGTGCGCGGGTTCAAGAGTTCCGAGGGTGCACTCGACCTGCGCCTGCAGGCCTGGATCAAGGATTCCTGCATCGGCATGGCGGTGGCGGCACCTGTATATTGGTTGTTCACGCAGCTGTTGGCCATCAATTTGCCCGGCCTCACCAACACGGGGTGGCTCTGAGGCCTGCTCGATATGGAAACCTTAAACCTTTTGATGCAGGGTTTTGCCACCGCTGCAACACCCATTAACCTCATGTGGGCCTTTGTGGGCTGCATGATTGGCACGGCCGTGGGCGTGCTGCCCGGCATTGGCCCGGCAGTGGCCGTGGCCATGCTGCTTCCCATCACGGTCAAGGTCGAGGCCACGGCGTCGATGATCTTCTTTGCCGGGATTTACTACGGCGCGATGTACGGCGGCTCCACCACCTCCATCCTGCTTAATACGCCCGGTGAGGCTGGCTCCATGGTCACCGCCATGGAGGGCAACAAGATGGCCAAGCATGGCCGGGCGGGCGCCGCCTTGGCCACGGCAGCGATTGGCTCGTTTGTGGCGGGCACGATTGCGACGGTGCTCGTCACGTTCTGCGCGCCGCTGGTGGCCGAGTACGCCATCCGCCTGGGCCCGCCGGAGTACTTCATGCTGATGGTGCTGGCCTTCACCACGGTGAGTGCGGTGCTGGGCAAGAGCACGCTGCGGGGCCTGGTGGCGCTGTTTGTCGGCTTGGCCATGGGGCTCATCGGCATTGACCAGATCACTGGTGAGGCCCGCTACACCGGTGGCGTGCCCGAGTTCATGGACGGCATCGAGGTCGTGTTGATTGCCGTGGGCCTGTTCGCGGTGGGCGAGGCGCTGTACAACGTGATGTACGAGGGCCGCACCAACGAAACCCAGAACCGCCTGACCAGCACGCACATGACCAAGGAGGAGTGGCGGCGTTCCTGGCCCGCGTGGTTGCGTGCGACCGCCATTGGCTTCCCGTTTGGCACCATTCCTGCGGGTGGTAGCGAGATCCCGACCTTCCTGAGCTACGCCGCCGAAAAGAAGCTCAGCAAGCACAAGGAAGAGTTTGGCACCACCGGCGCCATTGAGGGCGTGGCAGGCCCCGAAGCCGCCAACAATGCGGCCATTACGGCCACGCTGATTCCGCTGCTCACGCTGGGCATTCCCACGTCGAACACCACCGCCATTTTGCTGGGTGCGTTCCAGAACTACGGTATCCAGCCCGGCCCTCAGTTGTTTGACACCAACGGCGCGCTGGTATGGGCGCTGATTGCGTCCATGTACATCGGCAACGTGATGCTGCTCATCTTGAACCTTCCATTAGTGGGGCTGTGGGTGAAGCTGCTGAAGATCCCCAAGTCCTATCTGTATGCGGGCATCTTGGTGTTCTCTACGCTGGGCGTGTATGGCATGCGCCAAAGCGCCTTCGACCTGGTGCTGCTGTATGGCATTGGCCTGCTGGGCGTGGTGATGCGCCGCTTCGACTTTCCGTCGGCGCCGGTGGTGGTGGGCATGATCCTGGGCCCGCTGGCCGAGGCGCAGATGCGCAACGCGGTGGCGATTGGCGAGGGCAAGTGGACGATCTTCCTGGAGCGCCCAGGTTCGGTCACCCTGATCGTGATTGTGTTGGCGGTACTCATCGTTCCGCGGCTGCTGCGCCGATGGGCAGCCCGGCGCTTGGCCATGGCCACCGCCAGCTGACGGGCTGGCCGCGTCCTGCACCCCCCCCCTACAAAACCGCGCCTTGAGGCGCGGTTGTTGTTGGATAACTCGCCTCGCACCACGTTGCGGCGTTTTTTTCGGGACGATGTGCAGGTGGCGGGGGGTCAGGCTCAGGTGGGTCAAACCAACACGCGCAGCCCTGGATGCGTTAATCGTCGCGGCGATGCGACCTGTTCCACCACTGTCCCAAGGACAGGACGAGCAGCCCCAGCCCTGCCCACCACATGAGCTGCGGCCACAGCGGCGCGCTTCGCAGAACCTTCACATCGCGCACGAAGATGGTTTCGCAGGCGCCGTTGCCCTGGTCATCGCGCGTGAGGGACGTGCCTCGGAAAAAGTCAAAGCCCGCGCGGTGGCGGTATTCGGCCAGTTCGCCCCGGATGGTCACCTGGTCGCCCACGCGCAGGCCACGCAGGTGGCGAGCCACGGCGGGGGAGTCGGTGAGCAGATGGTTGTTGGACAGCGCGCGCAGGTTGTCGGGGCGGGCGGCCTCTGGGTCGCGGGTGCTGACGTAGCAGACGAACTGGCCGCTGGAGAACGACATGCGCGTGTAGGCGCCCGAGCGGGCGTTGGCCCCCCACACCATGCACAGGTCGGCGACGTTCAGATGATCGTTGGCGGCCGCGTGGAGCCAGTTCCACCAGGTCGAAGTGTCGTGGCGGCTGACCACCAGGCCGCTGATGGCGTAGTCCTGCACCGGGGTCACGGTGTAGTCGATCTTTTGCGCCTGCACCTTGAAGGGGCGGCGCTGGGTGCCTGTCTGCTGCGGTTCGGTGAGCACGTCCGGGTGCAGGCTGGCCACGGGCGGCAGGGTGTCGCCCCACCACCAGCCTGCGATCAGCAGGGCCACAGAAAGCCAGGGCAGGGGGCGCAAGGTCATCGAACGCGGGCGTTTGTTGGATTCAGCCCGCATGGTACGCGCCTTGCGCGTTGCGGTGGTCGGCGCACGGTCGTGCGCGCTACCATCGCGTGATGCCATTGACCGACACCACCGACCGCGCCAGCCCCGCGCTGCCCCTGGACGGGCAGAGCATCCTGGAGCTGGCCGCGCGGTCCATGTTCCAGTTGTTTTCCAGCGTCAGCCAATGCATGTTTTTGGTGGACCGAAGTGGCCGCATCGTCTGGGTGAACGATGGCTACCAGCGCTTTTTGCCCGACCTCGGTTTTTCGTCGGTGGACCAGTTTGTGGGCCGCATGGTGGAGGATGTGATCCCCTACACCCAGATGCGCAAGGTGCTCGAAACCGGCCAGCCCGCCTTTCCTTATTGCCAAGCTCATCACAGACCACCATGCAATCCCTTCCCGACTCCTACCGCGCCCTGGTGATCGGTGCGACTGGCGCCATCGGCGCGGCACTGCTGGAGCACCTGCGTTCAGACCCGCGCTGCGGGGAGGCGCTGGGCCTGGGCCGTGGCACGGCTCCGGCGGTGGATTTTGATGACGAAGCCAGTGTCGCCCGGGCTGCGGCGCATGTGGGTGCGGGCGGGCCGTTGCACCTGGTCATCAACGCGGCCGGCGTGCTCCATGGCCCCCAAGGGTTGCCTGAAAAGCGCCTGGGCCAGCTCCATTACGCGCAAATGGAAGCGACCTTTCGCACCAATACCTTCGGCCCCGCACTGGTGTTGGCGCACTTCGCGCCGCTGCTGGCACGCCGTGAACGCAGCGTGCTGGCCGTGCTGTCGGCCAAGGTGGGCAGCATTGGCGATAACCGGCTGGGCGGCTGGTATAGCTACCGGGCGTCCAAAGCCGCGCTCAACATGCTGCTCAAGACCGCGTCGATCGAAGTCGCGCGCACCCATCCGAAAGCAGTGCTGGTGGCACTGCACCCGGGTACCGTGACATCGGCCCTTTCGGCACCATTTAACGGTGCGGAGATCGGCCGGGATGCAGCGCAGGCTGCCGCCGACATGCTGGGCGTGCTAGATGGCCTTGGCCCTGAGCAGACCGGCAGCTTCTACGCCTACAGCGGCGAGCGGCTGCCGTGGTGAAGGCCCGGTAGCGGCGGCGTCCGGCTTTCTTTACCAATGCGATACATGCCAGTCAAATCGGGTACACATCCCGCATTGACCGGTCGGCCAGAATCAAGCCCATGCGCACTTTTGCCAAAAACCCTGCCATCGCCCTGAACCGGTTCGGACTCGGGGCGCGCCCGGGCGACACGATTCCCGACGACCCGAGCCGCTGGCTTTTGGCGCAACTCGATGCCTATGATCCCCGCCCTGCGCCCATCGCGTCCCTCGCGCGGACCCCCGATCTGGTGGAGGCGTGGCTGACCCAGCAGCGCGCGGTGCGGCAGGCGCCCGAAGGCGAGCGCGCCGCCATCCGCGAGACGTACCTGCGTCGAGGCCGCGAAGAGCACCTTGCCGCCGTGGGCGCGCGCATGGATCAGGCGCTGCAGACGAGCACGCCGTTGGTCGAGCGGCTGGTGTATTTCTGGTCCAACCATTTTGCGGTGTCGGTGGACAAGGTCCAGATCGTGGCCATGGCAGGCAGCCTGGAGGCCGACGCCATCCGGCCCCACGTCCTGGGGCGTTTTGAGGACTTGTTGCTGGCCTGCGTGCGGCACCCGGCCATGCTTTTGTACCTGGACCAGGCGCAGTCGATCGGGCCGCAGAGCGTGGCCGGCCGCCGGGCCGGGATGCGGGACGCGCAACGCCAGCGGGGCCTTAACGAAAACCTGGCCCGTGAAATCCTGGAGCTGCACACGCTGGGCGTACGCAGCGGGTACAGCCAGGCCGATGTGACTGAATTCGCCCGTGCGCTCACCGGCTGGACCCTGCCGGGCGACAGCGAGCGCGGTGCGGGCAACGCGCCGGGGGCCACCTTCCGCTTTGTGCCGACTCTGCACGAACCCGGCGCCCGCACGGTGCTCGGCCGCACGTATGCAGAGGGCGGCGAACAGCAGGCGCTGGGCATCCTGCATGACATGGCCACCAGTGCGGCCACGGCCAGGCATGTGGCCACCAAGCTTGCGCGCCATTTCGTGGCCGACGAGCCACCGCCCGCGCTGGTGCAGCGGCTGGCAGATGTTTTCTTGCGCACCGGCGGTGACCTGCCCGCGGTGTATCGCGAACTGCTGACCGCGCCCGAGGCCTGGGAGCCGGGGCAGCCCAAGTTCAAGTCGCCCTGGGATTGGGGCGTGTCGTCGCTGCGCGCCCTGGGCCGCACGCAGGTCCCTCCGGCGCAAGCTGCGGCCTTGATGAACCAGCTGGGTCAGCCCGTTTGGCGGCCGGGTTCGCCTGCCGGGTATGACGATGTCACCGCCACCTGGGCGGCGCCCGATGCGCTGCTGCGCCGGGTGGAGGTGGCCCAGCGGCTTGCGGGCCAGGCCGGCAATGCCGTCGATGCCCGGGCGCTGGCGCCCCAGGTGCTGCCCGGCAGCCTCAGCCGCGACACGGCCGATGCCCTTGCACGGGCAGACAGCGGACGCACGGCGCTGGCGCTGATGCTGGTATCGCCCGAATTCTTGAGGAGGTAATGCGATGAATCTGGACCGCAGAAGCTTCATCAGTGCGGCCGCTGCACTGGCCGCGCCGCGTATGCTATTTGCCCGGGCAGCCACTGCGAGACGCCTGGTTTTCGTGGTTCAGCGCGGCGCGGCCGACGGCCTGAACACGGTCGTGCCGTATGCCGACCCGGCGTATGCCGACCTGCGTGGGGCACTTGCCATGGATCCGTCGAGCACGTTGCAGCTTGACGGCAGCTTTGCATTGCACCCGTCACTGGCGCAACTGCACCAGATGTACGTTGCAGGCCAGGCCCAGTTCATCCATGCGGTGGCATCCCCTTACCGCGATCGGTCGCATTTTGATGCGCAAAACGTGCTGGAGACCGGCGGCAGCGCACCCTACCAGCTCAAGGATGGCTGGCTCAACCGCCTCTCGCGGCTGCTGCCCGCAGACGACAAGGCCGCCATTGCGTTCGCATCGGCGGTGCCCCCGGCCCTGCGTGGCAGCTCCCCGGTGGTGACCTATGCCCCATCGAATCTTCCCGAGCCTCACGATGACCTGATGCAACGTGTGGAACAGCTTTATGCCCGCGATGCGCAGCTCAGCGGCCTGTGGTCGTCGGCGCTGGACGCGCGGGGCATGGCGGGTGGGGCCGCGAGCCGCGGTGAGCGCCGCCAGGATGCGGCTGCACTGGGCCGCATGGCGGCAGGGTTTCTTGCCAGACCCGACGGCCCGCGCATTGCCATGATTGAAACCAGCGGGTGGGACACCCACAGCGCGCAAAACGCACGTCTGGCAACGCAGCTCAGGGGGTTGGACAGCCTGTTGGCGGCTTTGCGCGACGGTCTGGGCAATGTGTGGGCCGATACCGTGGTGCTGGTGGCCACCGAGTTCGGGCGCACCGCGCGCGCCAATGGCACCGGCGGTACCGATCACGGCACGGGCGCTGTCGCCATGCTGCTGGGTGGGCCGGTTCAGGGTGGCCGCGTTCTGGCCGACTGGCCGGGCCTGGCACAAGGGCAGCTTCTGGACGGGCGTGACCTCAGACCCACGCTGGGCCTGGACGCGCTCGTGACGGCGGCTTGCGCGGAGACCTTCGGGCTGGACCCCCAGCTCACGGCGCGGACGCTTTTCCCCAGCATGCCAACCGTCAGATCAGCGCTGCCGCCGCTGGTGCGCGCGTGATGCGGGGCGGGCGAGCGGTCACCATGTCTGGTGCGAGCCAGCGCAGCCTGCAGGCAGTTGTGCAGAGGTTCCCCCGTGTGCCGGTTGGGCCATGCGTGCCATCAAGACGCCGCCATCACCGCCATGCTGTGTCGCGCATCCGCGCGACTGCGACATCGTGATCTGTTCAACGAATTTTTACCCGTGAGCTTCGGTAGAACAATGCTTGCAGGGGGAAGTCTACCGAAACCATGCGAAGCCTAGAAAAGCTGAAAGTACTTGGCTGACAACAACTTAGCGAAACTGAGCGAAGCCCGCCCGAACTGACGGGTGTACCGCAGGTGTACCGAGAACTCCGGTACACCTGCGCCGCGCGCCCTCGCGGCACCCGCTCACCCGACCAGCTCGGTGAGCTCAGTGACCACTTTGAACTGCACCTGCTCGAAGTTCTTGAAGTGGCGCCTGCCGCACTCGATGCGCAAGTCCTCAATCGGCCTCAACAGGTCCAGCTGAACATGGTCCCCTGACCCTGTCTTTTTGGTCTCCGCCACAAAGTACAGGGTCTTGTCATTGCGGTACGCCAAAGCCCAGTCAGGGTTGTACGACCCCACCGGGGTTTCGATCTGAAACCATCCCGGGAGCTTGATGTAAAACAGCACGTCGTCGTTGTCCTCGCACGACTGCGCAAAGGCACGTTCCGGCCCAGAGTTGGAGTCGATAACGATGTGAGAAAACAGTGTCTTCTCCTGCTTTTCCACCGCGCGCACATTCGACGCGAACACCTCCATCAAGTCGTCGCGCTCGAAACGGCGCATCTCGTAGACGGCATCGTCCAACTTCACGTATTTCACACCGCTGTCATCCGTGCCGTCGCCATAGACCAGAAACTCGCGCTTGACCGCGTTGGTGATCTCCGACACCTGGTCGATAAACGCTTGTGGGTTGTTCACCGCATCACTCAGTCGGCCTGTTTCGAGCAAGATGTTCGCCACCGTGGATTTCGCCAGTCCCGTCTTGGCCTGCACTTGCCCAACGAAGTCCGGCATCACATATCTGGCTTCCACAGTCTGAGTGCGATACCCAGTTTGCTTGCCCACCACGCCACCTGAACTAACGTCAATATCTGCGCGAGTGAACGCCACCTTGGGTCGCTCGATGATCGGCATCTTGGCCTTGATACGGCTGGCCGCCTTGGCAACCAGCTCTTCCGTCTTGTAGGTCACGCTGTAGCGGGTTCGAGCCCGAATCCGCTCCCACAGAGCAAGAAATTTCGGGTCGGTATCAAACCCCTTGCGTAGGCGCACTGTCACTTTGTCGCGCTCGTTCTTGATCATTTCGCGCTTGAACCTCACACCAGCCTCGACCATCTCGGACTGCAACTGATTGGCAAAGTCCTCATAGCTTTCGTTGGCGATCACGGTCAGCCGGTTGATGGCCGGGTCGCGCACCCGCTCCCCTTCTTGGTTCACCGCCAGGCGAAGACCGCGCCCGATTTCTTGCCGCTTTTTGATTTCGGAGCTGGACTCGGCCAGGGTGCAAATCTGGAACACGTTGGGGTTGTCCCAGCCCTCGCGCAGCGCAGAGTGGCTGAAGATGAAAGCCAGTGGTTCTTCAAGTCCCAGCAAGCGTTCCTTGTCGCGCATGATCAACTCGAACGCACTCGCTTCAGCATCGGCATTGGTCTTGCCGGTCAGGGTCTCGAAGGGGGATACGGTCCGCTTGTCTTGTGAGAAATAGCCGTTGTGTACCGCCGAAGCCTCAGCACTCAGCAGGCCCGAGAACTCGTCCTTGGACTGGTACTGCGCATAAATCTCTTCGAACCATTCCGCGAATTTGCCCTTGGTTGTCGAACCATCCTCGCCATACGCGCGGTAGTTCGCCACGCGGTCAATGAAGAAGACCGACAACACCTTGATGCCCATGGGGTGCAGCTTCTTCGCCTTTTCAAAATGGCGGCGAACGGTGGCCTCAATCTGCAAACGAAGGATCGCATCGGTCAGCGCGCCATGGGGGCGACCCAGCGCCACACGCACGTCGTTGGCAAAGGTCACAAAGCCCTCGGCCGCATCGATCTCGTTGACGATAAATCCGTTGCGGTAAATCTCCCGCTGGTTCGAAAGTGCGTAGAGGTCGTCTCCGTTTTTCACGGTTACCGACTTCTTGGCCGGTCCTTGCGCTTGGTTGACCCAGATCGAAATCTTGGCGGACACGCTGCGCTTGCCCGTCTTGAAGCCCTCGACCTCAATGAACGCCTGATTGGCGTCCTTCAGCTCGATCACCGAGTCCACCCCGATCTGCTTGACCAGTCCCAGTTCGTAAGCCCGCACAGGGTCCAGCGAATAGATAAGGTTGTAGGCGTTGCGGTGCGTGGCGGAGTAGCGCAGCGTGCACAGTGGGTTCAAGCGCGCCAGGGCTTGCTTGCGAATGTCGGTTTCCAGGTTCTGCGGTTCGTCCACGATCACCACAGGGTGCGCCGCCTGAATGAACTCAATAGGCTTCACGCCCGTCTCGCGCATCTGGTTGATGACGTTCCCCTTGGTCTTCTTCTTGGCCTTGCCGCTGGCGGCGTCGTCATTGGTGTCGGTCGAGTCCTTGGCGAAGGCGTCGATGTTAATCACCAAAATTTGAATCGCGTCAGACAGGGAAAAGTTGCGAAGCTGGTTGACCTTGCCCGAGTCGTACGCCATGAACTCCATGCGTTCATAGCCGTACAGCGTCTGGAAGTGTTCGCGGGTGATCTTGAGGCTGGACAGCACACCCTCACGGATCGCCACAGACGGCACCACGATCACGAACTTTTTAAAGCCATAGGTCTTGGCCAGCTCATGCACCGTGCGCAGGTACACATAGGTCTTGCCCGTGCCGGTCTCCATCTCCACCGTGAAGTTGGGGAAGCTGCCCACGGGCTCGCCGTTGTCGAGCGTCATGGTCGCCAATGCACCTGAAGGCTCAAGCCCGTGGGTCTTCTGCACGGCGTTGAGGTTGGCCAGCCACTGTTCATCGTCAATGACACGGCGGTTGGCAATGCCGGTTTCGCTCAGTGCCAGGCTAGACAGCTCATCCTCGCGCGTGACGGCGGTTTGCGAGGCATCCGGCTGGCCCTCGAACAAAGCCACCACGGCACGAATCGCCTCCAGCTGGTAATCCTGATGGGCGTCAAATTGCAGTTTCACTGGGGGTGCCCTCCCAAGTTGCGAAGCGCCTCCATCCACCGGCGAAAGTGCAAGCACTCCCGCTCCATGGCGGCCAGCGTGACCCGCTCAGCGGCCAAAGGGCCATGGCGGGTTTTCTTGTATCCCGGTTGCAGCAGCTGCTCCAGCCGCCTTGACGGCTTTTTCTCAATGCTGTTATTGATGTGCTCAGGCGTTTCAAATTCTGCCCGTACGGCGGCCAATTTGGCCTCTCGCGCTTGCCAACCCGGCTCTGTCTGCGACAGGGCCTCGGTGTCGGAAAACAGTAGCCCCTCGAACTCATGGGGCTGGATGTGTGGAATAAAACGCTCGGGCCTGCACTTCACATAGGCCACCAGTTCCTGGTGAAGTGCCGCGTTGAGGTGTGTCACCCGGCTGGTCAGGTCGGGTTTGCTCTTGGCTTCCTCAAAGCCAGGAAACGAGGTGTCCAGCCCGTACAAGTCCAGCAGTGTGGTGAGCACGGCGGCGGGTTGTTGGCGCAGAGTGTTGCGGGCGTTGAACTTCAGGCGGTCAAAGTTGATGGCGCCGCCCCGGGCTTCTTGAGAGGTCTTGAGCATTTGCGGCTTCAAGAACACTTGCAGGGGCCGCAGCGCAGGTGCCACCACCCGCTTGATGAACTGCTCTTCCGTCGGGCCTTCGGCGAAAACGATCACTTCCACCATTTACGGCCTTCCGCCGAGCACATTGCGCTTCCACAGCTCGCCCATGGCGTACTGATCCAGCCAGCCCGAAAGCTCGTCTTGGGTGAAGCGCTTGAAGGTCGATGCGCCGTCGACCTGGTCCACCACGATCACATCGTCCGGCGTCAACTCGTTGAGCAATTCCACCGACTGGGTGGACACGATCAACTGCCGATTTTCGGCCACCTGCTTGAACATGTCCGCCAGTACCGTGATCGCATAAGGGTGCAGGCCCAATTCAGGCTCATCAATCAGCACCGTCTCTGGCAACTTGTAATAGGGCTGGAGAAGTAGCGTGGCCAGACAGATGAAGCGCAAGCTGCCATCAGACAGCATGTGGGCCTTGAACGGCGTGTCCGGATTGCCTTTTTGCAGCCACTCGAGCTCAATGGTGTCCGCGTCGCCTTCCCGGTGTACGAAGTCATCAAAGAACGGTGCCACCAGCCGAATCGTGTTGACGATGTTCAGGTACTCGGGCTCGTGCTTTTCTTTCAGCAAGCGCAGGTAGGCGGCCAAGTTGGCTGCGTCTGGTTTCAGGCGCAGATTGTCGTTGACCGTATGCTTCTGCTTTACCTTGGCGCGCTCGCTGGTGTCGTGGAAGTGGTAGACGCGCCAATTGGTGACTGAACCACGAACATGTCGGGAATAGTTGTCTGTCGCGACCTGAAGTTTGGACTCTGCATGTCCTGCACCCAGCGAAGCGCTATACGAGCCCGGAAACCGATCACCCGCATACCAGCTGTATTCACTCTCGAATACCAACCTGTTATCCGAGGTGGGCACCAAGTCAAACTTGTACCCATTCAGCCCAAAGTAGAACTCGGCGTGCAAGCGCTCCGTTCGCGCGCGGCCCCCGTGCAGCAACGCGTCCGGCCCGCCTTGGGTCTGCACGTAGAGCTGTAAGCGCTCTTCCACGATTTCACCCAGCAGCCGAAACAGCCCAATGAAGTTGCTCTTGCCCGCACCGTTGGCGCCGATGAGCACGTTCAGGTCGTTCAGGGGAAACTCTTTCAGCTCACGGATGGACTTGTAGCCCGAGACCGTGAGCGAACGAACGCTAGACATGGTGCCGCCTCACAAACAGGTGAACCGAATGCCCGCGTCGCGGCACTGCAGGTCGAGGTTGGTTTTGAGCATGTCCGAGTCCTTGAACACCCCGTCGATGGCGATGATCTCGCGTGGCTTCATGGCGACCAGCGGCACGATCATGGCCTCGGTGAACGACGCCAAAACAAAAAGCATCTTGCGGTCGTGAATGGCAAACACCTGACCGTCCGCGACTTCGAGCGTTTCGATGGGCACGGTCAGTTCCTGGCCAAATTTCAGCAGCAGCTCGTAGAGCGTGTCTTCAACCGCCGCACCTTCTTTTTCAGACTTGGCGAACATCTGCACTTGCTCGGCCAACTGTTCGGGGGTGTCGATGCCGTCGCCGCGCCATTGTTTGAAGTTCGAGGGGGCGAGCACGCAAGATTTGAAGCCGAGATCTTCGCGATGCGCGGGCGCTAGATCGACGGCAGACTCGAGCTTCGCTATTACGCGGCGAATACGCTCACGGCCTATATCGGCAATTGTCTTGAAACATGCACGGAATGCTTCGCTTCCTTCATCGGTCGGTTCTGGAAGCTGGATGCAAACATATCGCCTGTTGCCACCATCCTGTATATTCAAATCGAGCACGGCATGTGCTGTAGGCGATGAGCCAGAAAAAAAATCCATTACAAGACAGTCATCGCCATCACCTTGCCGAACTAATTCCTTGATCAGTTCATACGGCTTCGGAAAGTCAAATGCCGCAAACCCGAATAACTCTCTAATAATTTGAGTTCCTCTTGACGTATTTGGAACATCCAACAGGGACGAAAACCCAGTGAGCCGACTTTTGATTTCGTTTAAAAATTTTTTATGTCTGGGTCGACCATCCGGACTTGATGGCCACAAGATGCGCTTCTCCGCTATTTTCTTTGACATTGTGGTCTTGTCGTAACGCCAGCCTTTTTCAGGACATGTGTACCTAATGCGAGTTTCTGGATTTATCAGCTCATAGTGTAGATTCGGTCTCTGCTCTGCATTTGCCAAGCCAACCATGTTGTCACTCATCCATGGACCGCGGGGGTCGTTGTCTGGGTGCGAGTATTTAGTCTCGTCAATCTCCTGCCCCGAAATCCTTTGACCAAAGACAAGCACATACTCGTGGTCCGAAGAGAGTCCGGTCTTATTTCTACTATCGACATTGTGACGGCTTTTCCAAATCAGTGAGCCAATAAAATTTTCTTCCCCAAACACCTCATTCATCAAACACCGCAGGTTATGCACCTCGTTGTCATCGCAAGAAACAAAAATCACCCCATCCTCGCGCAACAAATTGCGTGCGATGTACAGGCGCGGCAACATCATCGACAACCAATTGCTGTGGTAATGCCCGCTTTCCTTGCTATTTTTTCGGAAGAACCCTTCGCGCATCAGCGTGCCGTCATCGGCCAGATCGTTGATGCGTTTGAGATAATCCTCTTTACTCTCCTGAAACCGGTCGGGGTAAATAAAGCTGTCTGACCCGGTGTTGTAAGGCGGGTCGATGTAAATCAGCTTGACCTTGCCGAAATAAGCCTTTTGCAAGACCTTGAGCACTTCCAGGTTTTCGCCTTCAATGAAAACGTGCTGCGCCTGGTCGAAGTTCACCGACTTGTCGCGCTCGGGTCGTAGCGTGGCGGTGGACGGCGTTTGCAGCACTTTGTAGGCGTCGGCCTTGCCCGCCCAGGTGAGCGCGTAGCGTTCGCTGCCCTCGTTCACATTGGCTTCGCCCAGAGCGCGCTTGAGCGCGGCGGGGTTCAGCTTGCCCTCAGAAAACGCCCCCGGAATCAGGTCGGCTAGCTTGGCGCGCAGCTCGTCGGCAGGGTTGGGGCTCGCGGCCAGGTCGGCTGCGCTGGGGTTCTGGTCACTCATGGTTTGTCCTGTGTCTTGTTGGCGGCTGTTGCGGCCATGGGGGCGGCAGCCTGCGCGCCGGTCTGGGCGGCCATCCAGCGGTGCAGCTCGGCACGGCGAAAGCGCCAGGTGCCACCCAGCTTGAAGGCCGGTATCTGGCCCTGCTGGGCCAGGCGGTACACGGTCTTCTTGCCTGCCTTCAGGTAGGCGGCCACCTCATCCAGCGTGAGGATTTCGTCTGCATCTGGCTCGGTCATGCTGGGCTGCTCTGCAGTTGGCTAGGGTGAGTTAGATATGCCAAAGATTGGCCAATTCTGCCATCCTGAAGATGGCAGAGGGTAGTCCAGACTGAATCCGCTGGAAAGCCCGCATTCGATCGAGCGGTTTCCGTCGCCACCGAAGGCCTCAAGGTACTTTCTGCACGCAGCTGGCGGCGCAATCAGCCTGTCAGCGGCGCCCGATACGGACAGTACCGGCAGTTTGAGCTGGCTCATGCTCGCCAGGTAGTCAAAGCCGTCCAGTCCGATGAACCGCTCGCTGATGTTCCAGTCGTACCACTGTTGCATCATGAAGCAGGACTCATCCTGGATCCCCAGCCCCAGGCGGCGACCTGGAATCGAGCCATGGAGTCGACTGGCCAGGCGCAAGCTGCGCAGCAGCCACTTTCGGGACCTTGACGGGGCGGCGTGCAGCGCCTGGCACGCGAACAGAACAGCCCTGTCGACAAGGGACACAAGACGGGGATGGCGCGTGAGACACATGGTGAGCACCAGGCCACCACCGCTGTGCGCCACGTAGTGCAGGCGTCGGATGCTTTGCCTGTGCTCTAGGAGCCTGTCGGACTTGGAAATCGTCGGCTGCAAATCGACCGCAGCGGTCCATTTTTAACCGCCTTTTTGCCCCATAGCTCGGCTATGGGGCTGCAAATTCGGCAAAAACTGTCCTCGCTGGGGCCGATTTTCGCT
>NZ_JBKDRI010000089.1:0-10045 GCF_046341535.1 Acidovorax sp.
CCCTGGCCAGAGCACTTGGCCGCCCAAAATCACCAGACAAACTCGCTTCGCTCCGCCTGCGACCAAGTGCCGTGAAATATTCGGGGTAGGGCATCGAGGCCTGAATGGGCGGAACCGGCGTTGTGACGTCGGCGCACTGCGCGCGGTGGCGCAAGGCATGGTCCATCAGCACCAGTGCCAGCAGGGCCTCGGCAATGGGCGCAGCGCGGATGCCCACGCACGGGTCGTGTCGGCCCTTGGTGATGACCTCGGCGCTGTTGCCGTGGATGTCGATGGATGCGCGGGGGCTGATGATGGAGCTGGTGGGCTTGATGGCAATGCTCACCTCGATGTCCTGGCCCGTGCTGATGCCGCCCAGCACCCCGCCCGCGTTGTTCGTCTCAAAACCAGCGGGCGACATTGAATCACCATGCGTGGTGCCCCGCTGCGACACGCTGGCAAAGCCCGCACCGATCTCAACCCCTTTGACGGCGTTGAGCCCCATCATCGCGTAGGCGATGTCGGCATCAAGCTTGTCATACAGCGGCTCGCCCAGCCCCACCGGCACGCCGCTGGCCTGCACCCGGATGCGCGCGCCGCAGGAGTCCCCCGCCTTGCGCAGGGCGTCCATGTAGTCCTCGTACCGGGCCACGTCGGCCACGGGAGCAAAAAAAGGATTCGCCCGCACATGCTCCCAGCCCTCGAAGGGGATGGCCAGTTCGCCCAGCTGCGTCATGCAGGCACGAAACTGCGTGCCATAGCGCTCGGCAAGCCATTTCTTGGCCACGGCACCCGCAGCCACAGTGGGCGCCGTCAGCCGCGCAGAAGAGCGTCCGCCGCCCCGTGGGTCCCGAATACCGTACTTGTGCCAATAGGTGTAGTCCGCATGACCGGGGCGGAAGCTCTCGGCGATGTTGCTGTAGTCCTTGCTGCGCTGGTCGGTATTGCGGATCAACAAGGCAATGGGAGTGCCGGTGGTCTTGCCCTCATAGACGCCTGAGAGGATCTCCACCGCGTCGGGCTCGTTGCGCTGGGTCACATGGCGGCTGGTGCCGGGGCGACGGCGGTCCAGGTCCGCCTGAATGTCCGACTCGGACAACGACATGCCCGGCGGGCATCCGTCAATCACGCAACCAATTGCCGGGCCATGGGATTCACCAAAGTTGGTGACTGCGAACAAGGTGCCAAAGGTGTTTCCGCTCATCAAGCGATTATCCCAGAGCAGACGCAGGCCCGGCACGCCTGCCAACACTGGCCGACCGCTCAGCCGCGGGGGTCATCCTCGGGCCAGTCGCGGATGTAGGCCTTGAGCATCTTGTTTTCGAAGTTCTGGCTGTCCACCACGGCCTTGGCCACGTCATAGAAGCTGATCACGCCCATGAGCATGCGGCGGTCCATCACGGGCATGTAGCGGGCATGGCGGTCCAGCATCATGCGGCGCACCTCATCCATGTCGGTTTCCATGGTGCAGGTCAGCGGAGCGTCGTCCATGGCCGTGCGAACCAGCGTGGTTCCCAGGCTGCCGCCGTTCTTGACCAGGGCCTGGATCACTTCGCGGAAGGTGAGCATGCCCACCAGATCGCCATGCTCCATCACGACCAGCGACCCGATGTCGCGGTCGGCCATCAGGTCCACAGCACCGGCCAGCGGCTCGTCGGGCTGCACGGTGTAGAGGGTGTTTCCCTTGACGCGAAGGATGTCGCTGACTTTCATGGTGCTGTATCTCCCAAAGGGCGCGGTGCGGCCACAAATATAGCCCACAATGCCCGGCTGACCTGACCATTTGGGAGACACAGGATGCCCGGTTATTCCGACCCTGGCTTTGACACGCTGGCACTGCATGCGGGCGCCGCGCCCGACCCCGCCACGGGCGCCCGCGCAGTGCCCATCCACCTGACCACGTCGTTCGTTTTCGAGTCGAGCGATCATGCAGCCGCCCTGTTCAATCTGGAACGCGGTGGCCATGTCTACAGCCGCATCAGCAACCCCACCAACGCTGTGCTGGAGCAGCGCGTGGCCGCACTGGAAGGCGGCGTGGGAGCCATCACCACAGCCAGCGGCCAGGCCGCGCTGCACCTGGCCATTGCCACGCTGATGGGCGCAGGCAGCCACATTGTGGCCAGCACGGCGCTGTATGGTGGCTCGCAGAACCTGCTGCATTACACGCTGTCGCGATTCGGTATCGAGACCACGTTTGTAAGGCCCGGCGATATCGATGGCTGGCGCGCCGCGATCCGGCCCAACACGAAGCTTTTGTTCGGTGAAACCGTGGGCAACCCCGGGCTTGATGTGCTTGACATCCCCACCGTGTCGTCCATCGCCCACGACGCCGGTGTGCCGCTGCTGGTGGACTCCACCCTCACCTCGCCCTGGCTCATACAGCCGTTGGAGCACGGCGCGGATCTGGTGTACCACTCGGCCACCAAGTTCCTGTCGGGCCACGGCACCGTGGTGGGCGGCATCGTGGTGGATGGCGGCAGCTTTGACTGGGACAGCCCGAAGTGCGCAGGCAAGTTTGCCGAGCTGACCGAGCCCTACGAAGGCTTTCACAACATGGTGTTTGCCGAAGAAAGCAGCGTGGGCGCCTTTTTGCTGCGGGCGCGCCGCGAGGGCCTTCGCGATTTTGGTGCCTGCATGAGCCCGCACACGGCCTGGCTCATCCTGCAGGGCATCGAAACCCTGCCCCTGCGCATGGAGCGCCATGTGCGCAATACCGAAAAAGTGATCGAATTCCTGGCCGCACAGCCACTCGTTGCGCGGGTGGGCCACCCGATGCTGGCATCGCATCCCAGCCACCAGCTCGCGCAAAAGCTGCTGCCGCGCGGCGCAGGCTCGGTGTTCAGCTTTGACCTCAAGGGCAACCGCGAGCAGGGCAAGACGTTCATCGAAACCCTCAAAGTCTTCAGCCATCTGGCCAATGTGGGCGACTGCCGCAGCCTGGTCATTCACCCGGCCAGCACCACGCACTTTCGCATGAGCGACGAAGCCCTCGCGGGGGCTGGTATCACCCAGGGCACCATTCGCCTGTCGATTGGCCTGGAGGATGCCGACGACCTCATCGACGACCTCAAGCGCGCACTGAAGGCGGCGCAAAAGGCGGGAGCCTGAACATGCACATTGATGTCAATGGAGCACTGGTCTATTGCTACACCGGGGGCAAGGCATTCGATGCAGCCAAGCCCACCGTGGTGTTCATCCATGGTGTGCTCAACGATCACAGCGTGTGGGCGCTGCAGTCGCGCTCTATGGCCAACCACGGCTGGAACGTGCTGGCCATCGACCTGCCCGGACATTGCCGCAGCGCAGGCCACGCGCCCGCTACGGTCGAGGAGGGAGCCGACTTCATCGGCGCGCTGCTGGATGCGGCAGGCGTGCAACGCGCAGCGCTGGTGGGTCACAGTTGGGGATCGTTGATCGCCATGGAGGCCGCCGCCCGCCTGGGGGACCGCATCAGCCACCTGGGGCTGGTGGGCACGGCGTTTCCCATGAAGGTGTCGCCCGCGCTGATCGAGGCGTCTGCCAGCGCCCCCGAAAAGGCCCTGCGCATGGTCAACGTGTTCTCGCGCAGCACGCTGGCTGCGCCGCCGTCAGCGCTGGGCCCGGGCACCTGGGTGTTTGGCGCGGGCATGGCCCTGGGCCGCAAGGTGCTGCGCAGCAACCCGGAGGTCAATGTGTTTCAGCGCGGCTTTCTGGCCTGCGACCGCTATGCCGGTGGCGAGGCGGCCATGGCGCAGATGGCGTGCCCCGTGCTGTTTGCACTGGGAGCACACGATCAGATGACGCCGCCCAAGGCCGCACAGGGCCTCATCAACGCCGCGCGTGCGGCGGGCAAGGCAGTGCAGGTCACGCTCCTGCCCGTGGGACACCACCAGATGACCGAGGCCCCTGAAGAGACACTGGCAGCCATCCGGGATTTTCTGGCCGGCTGACATGGGCTGGCCGCCCGGCACAGCGCCCGGCCGCGCAACGTGAGGTCAGCGCGCGCCCAGCACGTCTGCCAGATACAGCCCATCCATTCCGGCCTTGTCCCAGAAAGGCACCAGCGCCTCGGAGCGCTCCAGCAGCAGCCGCTGCAGCAGGGGCGCCAGCAGCGTCCGGTCAGGGTCCACCATCAGTACATAGCGGGACTCGGGTACGTCCGACAGGGTGACGGCTGCGTCGGTGACCTGTCCTGCCCAGTCCAGCGCCGTGAGAGCCTCCAGCGCAGGCTGCAGTTGCAAGGCATCCACCCCCAGCAACTGCGCCAGCTGGCTGGGGCGCAGGCCCTTGCGGTCATCGCCGCGCGCGCGGTGCAGGGCCTGCAGCACCTCCACCGCGAGCTGGAAGGTCCATCCCGCCACAGTTCCCCGGCGGGCCACGCCCGCCAGCAGGCTGGGCAGGTAGGCCGTGACCACCGCGCCCAGCAGCACGATGACCCATGCCACATAAATCCAGACCATCAGAATCGGCAGCGTGGCAAACGCACCGTACACCATCGAGTAGGTGGGTACCTGGGCCAGGTACAGCGCCAGCATTTTCTTGGCCAGCTCGATGCACACGGCCACAAACAAGCCGCCCGACCAGGCATGCCGCCACTTGACCGGCGTATTGGGCACATAGTGGTACAGCGCCGCCATGCCCCCCGCCAGCACAATGAACTGCACCGAGTCAAACAGCAGCCGCACCCCGTCGGGCACCCGCTGCACCAGCCCGCCGGAGGCCGACAACACATACGAGGTAAGTGCCAGACTGGCGCCCAGCAGCAGCGGCCCCAAGGTGACCGCCGCCCAGTAGATCAACACCCGCTGGCCCAGCGGGCGAAGGCGCGGCACCCGCCATATGCCGTTGAGTGTGCGGTCAATCGTGAGCATCAGGGCCAGCGCCGTGACCAGCAAAATGCCAAAGCCTGCCACCCCCAGGCCACTGGCCTTGGCTGCAAATTGCGTGAGGTAGCCCAGCACCTGGCGCGAGATACTGTCGGGCACCAGGCTGTCGACCAGCCAGCTTTGCAGCAGCACCTGCAGCTTGCTGAAAATCGGGAAGGCCGTGAAGATCGCAAGCGCCACCGCCAGAAACGGCACCAGGCCCAGCATGGTGGTGAAGGTCAGGCTGCTGGCGGTCAGCCCCAGGCGGTCTTCCCGAAAGCGCTCGCGCAGCGTGAGCGCCGTGGTTTTCCAGGGGAAATCCGACAGCTCGACCAGCAGGGCCTCGAGCCGTGCGCAGGCGTTGCGGACGAGGCGGCTCATGCGCACGCGCCCCGCACCCGGCGCGCGCAGGGTCGAACCACAGCAACCACCGCGGCCACAGCGGCCATGCGGCGCGGGCCAACGGATTCAAAGGGCTTCATCATGGCCGATATGATGCCACCCCAATGACCGCGCAATCCCCAGCCCCACCACCTGCCTCAGAACCCGTCTCGCCACAGACCTCCAGCACCGCGGTGGAAGCCACCCGCTGGCTGGCCACGGGCACTCTGCTGGCGCTGATCGCGCTGTGCTTGGCGTGGGAGCTCGTGCTGGCGCCGCTTCGCCCTGGGGGGTCCTGGGTGGCGCTGAAGGCGCTGCCGCTGTGCATTCCGCTGGCGGGCATCCTCAAGAACCGCATGTACACCTACCGCTGGGTCAGCCTGGTGATCTGGCTGTACTTCACCGAAGGCGTGGTGCGTGGCTGGAGCGACAAGCCGCCATCGCAATGGCTGGCCTGGGCCGAGATTGCATTGTGCCTTGTGCTTTTTGTGGCGTGTACCCTGCATGTACGACTGCGCCAGCGCAATGCGCGCGAGGCCTCAGCACACCCGGAGTCGGCTGAGCCGTCCCCTGCCGCTGCCGCAGGCCCCGCAGCGCCCTGACGCTCGCCGTGCCATGCGGATGCGGCGGCCAACAACCACCCTATGTGTTGTCCCCTGAGTCGATCTTTGAACGGACTACGACGGCCACCATGTCCACCGCCCTGCTCGCAACCCTGCGCTCCATCGTCGGCCCCACGCACGTCATCACCGAAGGCGATATGACCGCCTGGGAACAAGACTGGCGCCGCCGGGTGCGCGGCAAGGCCCTGGCCGTGGTGCGCCCCGCCAGCACGCCCGAGGTCGCCGCCGTGGTCAAGGCCTGCGCCGCTGCAGGCACCGCCATCGTGCCGCAGGGCGGGAACACCGGGCTGGCGCTGGGCTCCACACCCGACGCATCGGGCACGCAGATCGTGCTGAGCCTTGCCCGCATGAACGCGGTGCGCAACGTCGATACCGCCAACCTCACCATGACGGTCGAGGCGGGCTGCATCCTGCAAAACCTGCAAGAGGTGGCGCGCAAGGCAGGCTTGCTGTTTCCCCTGTCGCTGGCCGCAGAAGGCAGCTGCACCATCGGCGGCAACCTGGGCACCAACGCTGGTGGTACCCAGGTGGTGCGCTATGGCAACACGCGCGACTTGTGCCTGGGCCTGGAGGTGGTCACCGCGCAGGGCGAGGTGTGGAGCGGCCTTCAAGGCCTGCGCAAGGACAACACCGGCTACGACCTGCGCGATTTGTTCATCGGCAGCGAGGGCACGCTTGGCGTCATCACCGCTGCGTGCATGAAGCTCTACCCCCAGCCTGCCGCCACGCTCACTGCCTGGGCGGCCGTGCCAACCATGGAACAAGCCGCGCAGCTGCTGGGCATGGCCCACCAACAGCTGGGCGCGGGGCTCACAGGCTTTGAGGTGATGGGTCAGTTGGCGCTGAGCCTGGTGGGCAAGCACCTGCCGCAGTTGCGTGTGCCCTTCCTCGGGCACAAGGATGCTGCGTGGTGCGTGCTGCTGGAGAACTCCGACAGCGAGTCCGAAGATCACGCCCGGTCCCGGTTTGAAGCGCTGCTGCAAGCGGCCCTGGAGGTCGGCTGCGTCACCGATGCCGTGGTGGCCGAGAACCTGACCCAGGCCCACCAGCTCTGGCACATCCGCGAGAGCATTCCGCTCGCGCAGGCCGAAGAGGGCCTGAACATCAAACACGACATTTCCATCCCGATCTCGCGCATTCCGGCGTTTGTGGCGCATGCCGACGCGCTGCTGCAAAGCCGGATTCCGGGCGTTCGCGTGGTGAACTTCGGCCACCTGGGCGACGGCAACCTGCACTACAACGTGCAGGCGCCCACCGACTGCGATGCCGCGGCGTTCCTGCGCGACCACGAAGCCCAGGTCAACCACATCGTCTACGAGGCCGTGGCGGAGTTCGGCGGCTCGTTTTCGGCAGAGCACGGCATAGGGCAGCTCAAGGCCGACGCGCTCCAGCGCTACCAGTCGCCCGTCGCCCTCGCCATGATGCGCGCCATCAAGAACGCGCTGGACCCCCAGGGCATCCTGAACCCGGGGCGGGTGCTGATCCCCTGAGCCGCAAACGCCGTGCCGCGCCGGTGCGCGCCCCGGAACCTGCCACGGCCACACATCTTTTTGCTATAATTTAGATAGCACAAAAGTGAATAGCATCGCGCGTAGGTGGCATTTTTGAATACAATTTTCCGCCCGCTTGCCGCGCCAAACTGCCCGGGCGGGCTTACAACGGCTTGCGCATGGGCAGCGCCTGCAGCCCCGCCCAGTGCTGCACCGGCCCGCCGGGCACGTACCCGTGGTGCCGGTAAAAGGGCTCCGCCGTGCGCGTGCTCTCCAGCGCCAGCGCGTCCAGACCGGCATCGCTTGCGCCCGCTTCGGCCGCCTCCAGCAAGCCGCGCCCCACGCCCTGGCGCAACACCTCGGGCACCGCATAGCAAAGCGCCAAAGCGCCACGGGCCAGCAGAGCAAAGCCCACAAGGTCGCTTTGGCGCATGGCACCCCACGCCATTGCGCCGGGGGCCATCATCCAGGCGGCAACGTTGTCGGGCGTCTTGTTAGCCAGCCAGGCCGACAGCACTGCGGCTTCACCGTGGTGATCCAGCGTGCAGCAATGCGTGATGGACTGCCGAACGACCGCGCACGCCTCGTTGGCCAGCGATGCGTTGGTAAGCCTGATGACCGAAAAAGCGGTTGTGCCTGGCATGGCAAAGGCTCTCAAAGTGCAGGTTGGTGCGACGGTATCAGTCATGGGGCGATTGACTGGGAAACATCGGCCCGGGATGGGCTCCGTGACGCGGTCATTCTCGCATCTGCCTGCACTGCCGCGCCCCGAGGTCCGGTGGGTAAGCTGTTAATGCCATGCGCGTCATCTGTCTGCCCGATTTCAACCAATGCCTTGCGAGCATTCCTTGGCGGGGTTGTCAGGCAGCGTGGCGCTTGGGCAGGGCGGCGCGGGCGCGCTGTACCCGGCCCGCATAAAATCAACTCCCCGGCTGCGCAGCCCGCTGCCCCGCCCCTGCCGCAGCCCCCTGGCCCCGGCATTTTCTGTCGCATCTGCCCGGTGCGCCTTTCTCGCCCGATTGCACACGCCATGACCGACGCAGCCTTTCCCGCCCCCGCCCGCCCGGTACGCTCCCAGTACGAAGACTTCATGCGCCACGTGTTCACGCACGGGGTGGAAAAAGCAGACCGCACCGGCACCGGCACCAAGAGTGTGTTTGGCCATCAGATGCGGTTTGACCTGCGCGAGGGCTTCCCGCTGGTCACCACCAAGAAGGTGCATCTCAAATCCATCATCGTGGAGCTGCTGTGGTTCCTGACGGGCTCGAGCAACAACAACTGGCTCAAGGAGCGCGGCGTCACGATCTGGGACGAGTGGGCCCGTGAAGACGGCGACCTGGGCCCCGTGTACGGGGTGCAGTGGCGCAGCTGGCCCAAGCCCGATGGTGGGCGCATCGACCAGATCAGCGACGTGATCCGGACTCTCAAAACCAACCCCGACTCGCGCCGCATCATCGTGAGCGCCTGGAACGTGGCCGAGCTGGACAAGATGGCGCTGATGCCCTGCCACGCGTTCTTCCAGTTCTATGTGGCGCCCCCCGCCCTGCCCGGCGGCCGAGGCGTGCTGTCGTGCCAGCTTTACCAGCGCAGTGCCGATATCTTCCTGGGCGTACCGTTCAACATTGCCAGCTATGCGCTGCTGACGCACATGGTGGCCCAGCAGTGCGATCTGGACGTGGGCGACTTCATCTGGACGGGTGGCGACTGCCACATCTACAGCAACCACCACGAGCAGGTGCAGACACAGCTGGCACGCGCTCCGTATGCGTATCCCACGCTGCGCATCGTGCGGCGGCCAGAGAGTATTTTTGACTATCGCTACGAGGATTTCGAGGTGGTGGACTACCAGTGCCACCCCGCCATCAAGGCACCCGTGGCGGTCTGACGCACGGGCGCCCGATGCGCCGGGGCGCGCTGCAGCCCATCGACACGCCGCCCTTCCCTTTGCCTTCTTTCAGCTCCCTCATCACCCTGTCGTCTGGCGGATTGCACGTCCACGGTCCGCAACGCAACCACCCTCGCGCCCATGCCTCTCCACCTGATCTATGCCCGCGCGGCCAATGGCGTCATCGGCAAGCACAACCAGCTTCCCTGGCACCTGCCGGAGGACTTGGCGCATTTCAAGCAGCTCACCCAGGGCTGCCCGGTCGTCATGGGCCGCAAGACCTGGGATTCGCTGCCGCCCCGATTTCGGCCACTGCCCGGCCGCACCAACATCGTGATCACCCGCCAGCCCCACTGGCAGGCCGCCGGAGCCAGCCGTGCCGCCAGTCTGGGCGATGCACTCGCCCAGTGCGATCCCGGCCGCACAGTGTGGGTGATTGGCGGTGCGCAGATTTACGCCGAAGCCCTGCCCCAGGCGGTGCGCCTGGAGGTCACCGAACTTGAACAGGACTTTGACGGGGACGCACACGCACCGCAGCTCGGGCCCGAGTGGAAGGAGTCGGCGCGCCAGCGCCACGTCAGCACCAACGGCCTGGGCTTCAGCTTTGTAACCTATGAGCGCAGCGCCTGACGCTCACGCAAAATCACTCTCATTTTGATAGCTACAATCGCCCTATCGACGAGCGTAACAGGCTTATAAATCACGCGGATTCAACAACAAAGTGCATCGTTAAAAAGCTAGGTTGGCTCAGGAGGCATAGGATGTCCTCCCCGACCTAGCCGTCATGGAAAGACACGATGCCCTATACACACCTGAGCCGAGAACAACGATACCAAATTCATG
>NZ_JBKDRI010000090.1:0-36382 GCF_046341535.1 Acidovorax sp.
AAGCGAAAATCGGCGAGAGCGAGGACAGTTTTTGCCGAATTTGCAGCCCCATAGCCGAGCTATGGGGCAAAAAGGCGGTTAAAAATGGACCGCTGCGGTCGATTTGCAGCCGACGATTTCCAAGTCCGACAGGCTCCTAGACCTCACAGGCGCGCCGCCAGCCGGGCTGCCTGGTCGATGGCGCGCTTGGCATCGAGCTCGCCAGCCTCCAGGGCACCGCCGATCCGGTGCGGCTTGCGGCCCGCGGCCTCCAGGTCCTGCGCCAGACGAAACAGCGGCACCTGTCCGGCGCACAGCACCACGGTGTCGCACGGGATCCAGGTGGGGTCCTCATGCTTGTCGCCGTAGGACACCAGCAGCCCCTCGTCGCCGATGCGCTCGTAGTTCACGCCGCTCACCATCTGCACGCCCTTCATCTTGAGCGTGGTGCGGTGGATCCAGCCGGTGGTCTTGCCCAGGCCCGCGCCCAGCTTGCCCTTCTTGCGCTGCAGCAGCGTCACCTGCCGTGCGGCTGGTGACGGGCGGGGGCCGCTGGCAGCCAGGCCGCCGCGTGCCTCGGCCGGGTCGGTGATACCCCACTCGGCCTTCCAGGCGGGCAGGTCCAGCGTGGTGCAAGGGTGGTCGCCATGCGTCAGGAATTCCGCCACATCAAACCCGATGCCCCCAGCACCGATGATGGCCACGCGCTGACCCACCGGCTTGCCGTGCCTGAGCACATCGATGTAGCTCAACACCTTGGGGTGATGCTGGCCGGGGATCCTGGGGTCGCGCGGCTCCACGCCGGTGGCGATCACCACCTCGTCGAAGTCCGTCAGGTCGGCGGCCTGCACGCGCTGGTTCAGGTGCAGGTGTACGCCCGTGTCCTCCACGCGGTTGGCCAGGTAGCGCAGCATCTCGTGAAACTCTTCTTTGCCCGGCACCACCTTGGCCATGTTCAGTTGCCCGCCGATGGCGGCCGCAGCATCGAACAGATGCACCTCATGCCCGCGCTCGGCCGCGACGGTGGCAGCCGTCAGGCCCGCAGGCCCGGCACCCACCACGGCAATGCGCTTTTTGGCGGTGGGCATGGTGATGGGCTGGTAGACCAGCTCCGTCTCATGGCAGGCCCGCGGGTTCACCAGGCAACTGCTGATCTTGTTCTGGAACACATGGTCCAGGCAGGCCTGGTTGCAGGCAATGCAGGTGTTGATGCGGTCGGCCTTGCCCGCCGCCGCCTTTTTGACAAAGGCCGGATCGGCCAGCAGTGGCCGCGCCATCGACACCATGTCGGCGCAGCCCTCAGCCAGCACACGCTCGGCCACCTCGGGCGTGTTGATGCGGTTGGACGTGACCAGCGGCGTGGCGATGCCCGCAGCGGCAAACTCGGCCTTCATCTTCTGCGTGACCCACGCAAACGCCGCGCGCGGCACGCTGGTGGCGATGGTGGGCACGCGGGCCTTGTGCCAGCCAATGCCGGTGTTGACGATGGTGGCCCCGCCCGTAGCCACCGCCTTGCCCAGGGCGACGATTTCGTCCCAAGCGCTGCCGCCGGGCACCAGGTCGATCATCGACAGGCGGTAGATGATGATGAAGTCCGGCCCCACGGCCTCGCGCATGCGGCCGATGATCTCCACCGGCAGGCGCATGCGGTGGCTGTAGTCGCCACCCCATTCATCCTGGCGAAGGTTGGTAGCCTGCGACAGAAACTGGTTAATGAGATACCCCTCCGAGCCCATCACCTCCACGCCGTCATAACCGGCCTCGCGCGCCTTCGCGGCGCAGTTCACGAAGGCGCGAATCTGACGCTCCACCCCGCGCGCTGACAGCGCAAACGGCGTGAACGGCGATATGGGCGACTGCAGCCGTGAGGGGGCCACGGCCAGCGGGTGGTAGGCATAGCGGCCGGTGTGCAGGATTTGCAGCGCGATCTTGCCGCCCGCGCCGTGCACCGCATCGGTCACCACCCGGTGGCGTCTGGCCGCACCCGAGGTGGCCAGCGTGCCCGCAAACGGCTTGGCCCAGCCCGCGATGTTGGGCGCAAACCCGCCCGTCACGATCAGGCCCACATCGCCCTCGGCCCGCTCACGAAAGTACGCCGCCATGCGCGTGAGGTCACGCCCCTCTTCCAGCCCGGTGTGCATGGACCCCATG
The DNA here is from genome assembly GCF_046341535.1 of Acidovorax sp. Taxonomy (GTDB): domain Bacteria; phylum Pseudomonadota; class Gammaproteobacteria; order Burkholderiales; family Burkholderiaceae_C; genus Acidovorax. Next base: position 2,131 of record NZ_JBKDRI010000090.1, read on the forward strand.
AGCACGCGGTTCTTGAGGGTGGTGAACCCCAGGTCCAGAGGCGCCAGCAGGTGGGGGTACAGGGCGGCGCCGGGTAGGGGTGCGGTGGTGGCAGGTGGATGCATGGCGTCTCGTCACGGGTACAGGGTGATTGGGGGACGATATGCTTGAATCGCATTCCATGGCAAGCCACCGCCCTGGCCTGCGCGGCCGAAGCTGGCGCAAATGCCGGCAGCATCGATGAACGGATGGGGCGTCACCACCACCCCGGCGGGCGACGAACCGGTGCAATGCACCTGCTCAATAGTGCGGAGGCAATTCGTCTCGCAGATTGCGCGCCGCGCCCGAACCAGCCTCGGGTGTCTGCTTGCGCAGTTCGATGACCTTGCGCGTCAGCCCGTCGATCAATTGCTGCTGCTGATAGATCGTCAGGTTGAGCTGGTCCAGCAGATCTTCCATGAAGCTGGTCTTGATCTCGAGCGCTTCGAGGCGCCGGATGGTGTCTTCGAGCGTGGCGTGGGGCATGGTCAGATCGCCTGACCCAGGCGCGCCACACCTTCGCGGATCTTGTGCACATCGGCTGTGGCAAACGACAGGCGGAAGGTGGCGTGGTCGGGGTTGGCGCAATAAAACGGCGTACCGGGCACAAAGGCCACGCCCTTGTCGATCGCGCGTTTGGCCAGCACGTTGCCATCGGCCACCTTGCCGCCCGCGCCGGTCAGGCGCGCCCATACAAACAGGCCACCCTGCGGCTGCACGAAGTCGATGGCGTCGCCCAGATCGTGCCGCAGTGCATCGCCCATGGCCTGGGCGCGCTCTGCATACACCGTGCGCACCTTGGCCAGTGTGGCTGGCATGCGGCCCGCCTTGAGGTACTGGGCAGCGGTGGCCTGGGCAAAGGTGCTGGTATGGGCGTCGCTGAATTGCTTGCACATGGTGGCCTTGGCCAGCAGATCAGCCGGGCCAATCATCCAGCCCACGCGCAGGCCGGGCGACAGCACCTTGCTCAAGGAGCCGCAGTGCACCAGCAGCTCGCGGCTGCCGGGCACCGAGGCCGACAGGGCCAGCAAGCTGGGTGGCGGCGCATCGCCAAAGTACAGGTCGCCGTAGGGGTCGTCCTCGACGATCAGCGTGTTGTGCCGCACCGCCATGTCCAGCACCGCCTTGCGGCGCTCGGCGCTCAGCATGGCACCGCTGGGGTTGCCAAACGTGGGGATCAGATAGACAAACTTTGGCTTATGCTCGGCAATCAGCTGATCCAGCGCGTCGGTCTTGACGCCATGGCCGTCGATCGGCGCACTGATGAGTTCTGCGCCATACAGGCGAAAACACTGGATGGTGGCCAGGAAGGTTGGGCCTTCGACGATGACCTTGTCGCCGGGCGAAATCAGCGTCTTGCCCAGCAAATCCAGCGCCTGCTGGCTGCCCGTGGTCACGATGAGATTTTCGGCAGCGACCTCTTTCGCACCCTTGCTGGCCATGAAGGCGGCCAGTTGTTCGCGCAGCGGCTGGTAGCCCTCGGTGGCACCGTATTGGAGCGCGGCACCGGGTTCTTCGGTCAGGGCGGCATTGCTGGCGGCGCGGATGCCTTCCACGTCAAACATGGCGCTGTCCGGAAATCCCCCCGCAAAGCTGATGATGCCGGGCTTGCCCAGCAGCTTGAACAGTTCGCGGATGGCAGAGGTTTCTACGTTGTTGAGGCGATCGGCAAATTGCATGGCGCGGGCAGGGTGCAGAGGTTGGATGAACTCTGCATTGTCGCCAATCGGCAAGCAGTTTTCCTGCGGCTTACACTGCGCACGCCCGCGCCACTGTCATCCTGCGGCATTTGATTGCCTGCCATCACCTGCGCAAAAGCCATGAAAACCGCCTGCATCGAGCCATTTTTTGCCACCCTGAAAGCAGCCAACCCCCTGCCCAACACCGAGCTGGAGTACACCACGGTGTTCGAACTGCTGACCGCTGTGTTGCTGTCGGCCCAGGCCACCGACGTGGGGGTGAACAAGGCCACGCGCAAGCTCTTTCCCGTGGCCAATACGCCGCAGGCCATCCTGGACCTGGGGCTTGATGGCCTGGAGAGCTATATCAAGACCATTGGCCTGTACAAAAGCAAGGCCCGTCACCTGATGCAAACCTGCCGCATCCTGGTGGAGCAGCACGCAGGCGTGGTGCCGCGCACGCGCGAGGCGCTGGAGGCTCTGCCCGGGGTGGGACGCAAGACCGCTAACGTGGTGCTCAACGTGGCCTTTGGCCAGCCCACCATGGCGGTGGATACGCACATTTTTCGTGTGAGCAACCGCACCGGTCTGGCACCCGGAAAAAGCCCGCTGGCCGTGGAACAGCAACTGATGAAACGCGTGCCCCCCGCCTATGCGGTGGACTCCCACCACTGGCTCATCCTGCACGGGCGCTACGTATGCCAGGCCCGCAAGCCGCGATGCTGGGAATGCGCCGTCGCCACGTATTGCGACTACCGCCCCAAGAACCTCACTCCGAGTTGAGGGTTGCAGATCAGCTCGACGCGCATGTTGGTGTGATGACCGGATCAAAGCCCATGGCAAGTCCAGCGCCGCCGTTGCCAGCGCCGGGCAGCTCATGGGCGTAGGGCGGGTGACTGCTTCGGCAGTCGTTGCCACCGTGGGAGACTTCAGGCAGTTCAAAAACGGCGCGCAGTTCGGTGCGTGGCTCGCTCTTGAACAGGTCGTCAGACAGATCGGCTGCCTGGAGCGAGGGAGAAAGTGAAAGCTTGCAGCCAGCACGCGCTGCAAAACCATCGGCAGGCCACCAAGGTCTGCCCACCGCACCCCGCTCCATCGGATCAATCTACAGGGGCACAACTTCCCACTTCAGCTTCCACCACCGGGCTTGTCCAACAAACGGATCAGATCGCGGCTTCGCGCGATCTATCCTTACTCGTTGGGCCTCGCTAGCGGCAATTGATCAGACTGCCATCGAACATGAAGTACACCGACCTGCCTCCTGCGGTGTATTCGCCATTACCGGCTTCTCGAACCGTGCCATGATGTGCCAATCGTCGGAGGCGCTCCGCCTTTGCTAGGCCCGGGGCGCAGTGGTCAAGTGTCGGTTGAGATGGAGTTGTGGACGCTACTGAAGTTGGCGCAGCTGCCTTGACATCGAGTGTCCAACCAACTTGAAGTCGTCCAAAGCGCTTGTAGGCGTCTAAGGCAAGGTAGTCGTCAAACTGATGCTCAAGTCCAGCCACCTCGCCACCCTTGCCAACAATCTTTGTGAACTCCGAGACCTTAATGGCTTTAGCAAAGACTCTGAATCCGTCGCTGTCCACGAACTCAATCGTGAACTGAGCATCGCTGTTCTTGGGTGCCGATAGGTATGGCGGAAAGCCTGTTACCTCGATCTGAGAGAGAAGCTTCCGGTCGACGAGTTTGGTTCTCGCGCGTAGGTCCAGCGATAAGGGTTCCTGCAAATTGACCTTCCATTCTTTCACCGCCTCAAACGGTCTCGCCTGCTGCTTCTCATAGGCCTCGCTTCCCCACGTGAACGCAGCGACTGCCAAGGTTAGTGCCAAGAGCGCGAGAAAGATCGCAACCGCGGTGCGGGCCGATGCTTTGAAGAAGTCCTTAAGCGTCAATTCATATCTCCGGGGGCCGACAGTGGGAATGTCGATTGTGAGGCCCAACTTGTGGTTTATCTGACCAAACACCGGATACCCAGAACCGCAGTCGTTAAACAAAGCCGCATGACGTCCCCAAAAAGTGTTTGATATCAATCCTGTAGAGCATCATACTGGATGCATGAACAGGTATAACAGATCTGACAAACCTGACTGGGTACCTCCCCGGTCCGTCAAGCTGCTCGATCAGGTGCGCGAACGCATTCGCTACCTGCATTACAGCCTACAGACTGAAAAAGCATATGTCTACTGGGCCAAGGCATTTGTATTGTGGACGGCCCGCAGCCAGGGTGGTTTTCGGCATCCGCGCGACATGGGGCAGGCCGAAGTTGAAGGCTTTCTGACCATGCTGGCAACGGAGAAACAGGTTTCTCCCGCAACACACCGGCAAGCGCTCAATGCACCGTTGTTCTTGTATCGGCAGCTACTGGGCACGGAGTTGCCTTGGATGGACATTGGCCGGCCATCCGTACCGTGCAGGAGTTGCTGGGGCATTCGGACGTGAGCACGACGATGATCTACACCCATGTCCTGAAAGTCGCTGCCGGAGGCACCTCCAGCCCGCTGGACTCTTTGGCCTTGCACTTGTCGCCTGGCTGAATGACGGCTCTTGCACTTTCATCTGGGTGGCTACTCAGGGTCGATCGCGGTCACAGGTGGGCGAAGAGCCTTTGGCTGAGGAGGCGAGGCCACCAGTGGTAGCAGACTTGGGGTGCCTGCACGCTGCAACCCCTACCAATCTTCCTTCACCGCCATCACCGCATCCCGCCCCGCTGCGGCCCGCCCCGCCAGCCACGCGGTCACGGTGCCCGAGACGATCACCGCCAGGCACAGCGCAAACAGCCGCGGCCCGGGCAGGCTCAGGTCCATGGTCCAGTGAAAGCTTTGGGGGTTGACCACATGCACCAGCACCACAGATACCACAATGCCCAGCGCCAGCCCTGCGGCTGCGCCCACCCCAGTCCACGCAGCGCCTTCGCCCGCCACCACGGCCAGGATCTGGCGGCGGGTGAGGCCCAGGTGGGCGAGCAGGCCAAACTCTTTGCGGCGGGCCAGCACCTGGGCGCTGAAGCTGGCGGCCACGCCAAACAGGCCGATTCCGATGGCCACGGCTTGCAGCCAGTAGGTGACGGCGAAGCTGCGGTCAAAGATGTGCAGCGAGCGTTCGCGGATGGTGGACGAGGACACGAATTCCACCAGCGCTGCGCCGGTCGTGCCGTTCGAACCGGTCGCACCCGTAGCCTCTGGCCCTGCCGCCACGCTACCCACCTGTGCCGCCAGCGTGCGGATCGACTGCTGCAGCGCGGCCAGGTCTGCTCCTTTGCTGGGCCACAGGGCCAGGTCGCTGGTGCGGGCGTCGCCCGTCAGCGCCAGCCACACGGCGCGGTCCATGACGACAGCGCCCGACTGGCGGGCATAGTCGCGCCAGACGCCTGCTATAAAAAACGTAGCTACTGAGGCAATAGAATCGTGCGTAACCGCCCCAAAAGATCTTGAAAGTGCGGGCCAGTCCATGCCGGGTGACAGGCCGTACAGGTCCACCACGGCCTCGCTGATGTACACGGCGGTGCGACCGGGCGGCACCGCCAGGGGTTCACCCACCAGCGGCAGGTGCTGGCCGGGGTTGCTGCCCAGCGGGCGGCTCAGCACCATCAGCGCGGGGCGGGTGGGCGCGAGTTGCAAGGGGCTGGCGCGCAGGGGCTGCACACGGTCCAGCCCCGGAAGCCGGGCCACGGCTTCGGCAAAGGCGGCGGGCAGCAGCGCGGCGTCGCTGCCGGCCTCGCTCTGGGCGGATCGCACGTACAGCGGCGACGGCAGCACGGCATCAAGCCACTGCGTGACCGATCCGCGAAAGCTCGAGACCATCACCGTCAGCGCCACGGCCAGGCTCAGGCTGGCCACCACGCCGCCCACGGCAATGGCGGCGCTGCCGCGCATGCGCCGCGCGCGCTCCAGCGCCAGCAGGGGCAGCACGTGCCGGGCTGCCAGCGGCTGCAGGGCGTGCAGGGCGCGTGCCATGGCCCAGGGCAGCAGGGCAATGCCGCCCACCAGCAGCAGTGCGATGGCGATGTATGCCGCCAGCGGCAGGCCCCATACCGGCGGCACCAGCGTGAGCAGGCCGCCCGTCGCCAGCAGGCCGGCACCCAGCCAGGGTGTTTCGGCGGCGCTGGCCCCTGCGCCCAGGCCCTTGAGCGTTTGCGCGGGCGGCAGGCGCTGCGCTGCCCGCGCGGGCCACCAGCCACCCGCCAGCGCGGCGGCGATGCCCAGGGCACCGTAGACCAGGGCGGCAGGCGCGCTCCACTGCAGCGCGGGCTGCACGCCCGAGAAGTAGCCACCGCCCAGATCCCCGCCCAGCAGTCGCAGCGCGATGGCGGCCAGGGCCGTGCCCAGCGCAATGCCAGCGGCGCTGCCGGCCAGCCCCAGCGCGGCCGATTCGGCCAGCACCAGCAGCAGCCGCTGGCGCGGCGTGGCGCCCAGCACGGCCAGCAGTGCGAATTGCGGCGAGCGCTGGGCCACACTGAGCGCCAGCACCGAGAACACCAGGAAAGCGCCGGTGAACAGCGCCACCAGCGCCAGCACCGTCAGGTTGACGCGGTACGCGCGCGAGAGGTTGCTGATGCGCTGGGCCGCATCCCCCGGCTGGGCAAAGCTGACGTTGGCAGGCCAGCCCGCCTGGGCCTGCAGGTCGCGCTGCCAGGCCGCGTGATCGGTGCCGGGGCGCAGTTGCACGTCGATGCGGCTGAGCTGCCCGGCGCGGTCAAACAGGTCTTGCGCTGCGCCAATGTCCATCACCGCCAACGGCGCGCCACCTGCGGTCACGGTGCCGCCCACCCTCACATCCAGGCGCTGCAACCCGGCTTGCAGGGTGATGTGCGGCAGCGTGTCGGCGGGCTCGGTGGGCAGGCCCAGTGCTTGCAGGGCCGCGGCGTTCAGGAACACGGTGGCGGGCGCAAACAGCACCAGGCGGTCGGCCCCGGGCCAGGGGCGCGGCGCGAGCGCGGGGGCCATGGCGGGCACCAGCAATGCATCGGCACCCAGCACGCGCAGGGGTGTGCGGGCTGGGGTGGCGTCTGGGCGCCCTGGCACCTGCGCGGCCGCATCTGCAGCGCTGCGCTGCGCCAGCGCTGAAAGCTCCAGCAGGGGGCTTGCGCGGGTGACGCCGGGGTGGGTGGCCACGCGTTCGTACAGCGCCTCGGGCAGGCTGCCTTGCATGGCGCGCAATTCCAGGTCGGGCTGGCCATTGACGGCACGCACGGCCTGCGAAAACTCATCCAGCGCCGACGCATTGATGACATGCACGGCAAACGCCAGTGCCACGCCCAGCATCACCGCAGCCACTGCGGCGGCGCTGCGCCAGGGGTGGTGGCGCAGGTCCTGCCAGGAAAAGGTACAGAGCAAAGCGCGCATGGCCGGATTGTCGCGCCGTGGCTTGGGGCCCGGGTTGTTGAGGCAGATCAACCCTTGTGCTGGCAGCCCTTGAACGCGCACCAAGGCAGGCCTATGTTCGAGCCAGGGGGGCATTGAAGGCCCGCCCTGCTGGCGAACATGGCTTGGCGCAAGCTGTTTTACCACCCCTTTTTTTACACAAGGAGCAACACCATGAACTCTCTCGTGACACGCAGCAGTCTTTTGGATGACTTTTTCAAAGACATCGCACCTGGGTTTTACGTGCGCCCGCTGCACGGCGAGGGCGTGCCTTCACCCTCGCAGATCAAGGTCGATGTGAAGGAAACGGACGCAGGCTATACGGTGAACGCCGAGATCCCTGGGGTGTCCCGGCAAGACATCCATGTATCGGTGGAAAACAACGTGGTGAGCCTGAGCGCCGAGGTGCGCCAGCACGATGAAAAGCGCGAGGGCGAGCGGGTGCTGCGGTCTGAGCGCTACTTTGGTTCCGTATCGCGCAGCTTCCAGTTGCCGGGCGATGTGGATGCCGGTCGGGCCAAGGCCAAGTACGACAACGGCGTGCTGGTGCTGACGCTGCCCAAAAAGGTGGGCACGGCGGGCCAGCGGCTGAACATCGAATAAGCCCCTGCGCGGGGGGGGGGGGGGGCGCAGCGCGGCCCTGGCCGCATAGTTCGGCAGGTCGGTCTTGTACGTTCCGAGACGTCCCATGCAGGCACACTGTTTGGGCTTTGAGTGACCAGTCCAATGAGCTCCGAGCGCTACACCCCTCGATGGAGCCGTGCTGCGGCACGCTGGCTGCATTGCTCCTCCTTGCGGGCACGCGCCCGCAGCTTCCTTGCGCCTTGCCAGCGCACCGCATCACCGCCCACTCGGGCGCATCCCTGGTGAAAGATGCGGGCCCTAGGAGCCTGTCGGACTTGGAAATCGTCGGCTGCAAGTTGACCGCAGCGGTCCATTTTTCTCCGTCTTTTGGCCCCATAGCTGGGCTATGGGGCTGCAAATCCGACAAAAACTGTCCTCGCCGGGGCCAATTTTCGCTTCGACGCTCCGAGTCCGACAGCCTCCTAGCCCCGAATACCGTCTGCCTGCAGGTGCAGCACCCGGTCGGCGCGCGCTGCGGCGGCCTCTGAGTGCGTGACGAGCAACAGCGATGCGCCATGCTCGCGCGTCTGCGCCACCAGCACGTCCATGACGCGGGCGGCCGTGGTGGGGTCGAGGTTGCCGGTGGGCTCGTCGGCCAACAGCAGGGCGGGGCGGTGCACCAGCGCGCGGGCGATTGCCACGCGCTGCAGTTGCCCGCCACTGAGCTGCTGGGGCAGGCGTGCGCCCAGCCCGGCAAGCCCCACGGCGTGCAGCATCTGCTCGACGCGGGCCGTGTCGTGATGGTTCAGGAGCATCAGCGGCAGGGCAATGTTTTGCGCCACATCCAGGTGCGGCAGCACATGAAACGCCTGGAACACAAAGCCCACATGGCTGCGCCGCCACAGGGCGCGGGCGGTCTCGTCCAGCGCGCCCAGGTCCACACCGCAAAGGGTGATGTGGCCCCGGTCCCAGTGGTCCAGGCCGGCCAGGCAGTTGAGCAAGGTGGACTTGCCCACGCCCGAGTCGCCCACGATGGCCACAAACTCGCCCGGGGCCACGTCAAAGTCCACACCCGAAAACACGGCGGTATCACCGTAGTGCTTGGCCAGTTGCGTCACGCGCAGTGCGCCTGGCAGTGGGGCTGGCGTTGTCATGCGGTGGCCTCCCGGTGTTGCGCCAGCCGCTGCAGCACAGCCTGCACCAGCATGGCCAGGGCCTGGGGCTGGTCGCAGGCGATGGCATGGCGCTGCGGCATGCTGCGCAGCCAGGTGATCTGCCGCTTGGCCAGCTGGCGCGTGGCGGCAATGCCGCGCTCGCGCAGGTGCACCAGATCGGGCGGTGAGCCGGGTGCGCGCGCGGCCTGGGCGTCCAGTGCTTCCCACACCTGCCGGTAGCCCACGCATCGCATGGAGGGCAGGTCCGGGTGCAGGTCGCCGCGCGCGCGCAGGGCGCGCACCTCGTCCACCAGGCCCGCGCACAGCATGGCGTCGAAACGCTGGGCGATGCGCTCGTGCAGCCAGGCCCGGTGGTCTGGTTCTAAGGAAAAAAGTGCGGTCGCGCTTGATGCGTATGGTTTGTTTGCTGCAAATTTAGTAGTATGGAAGCTCGACAGGGGCTTGCCCGTGATGTGCCACACCTCCAGCGCGCGCTGGATGCGCTGACTGTCGGCTGGTGCCAGGCGCGCGGCGGTGGTGGGGTCAATGCGGGCCAGCTCGGCATGCAGTGCGGGCCAGCCCTGCTCGCGGGCCTGCGCTTCCAGGCGGGCGCGCACGTCGGGGTTGGCGGCGGGCATGTCGTCCATGCCATCGAGCAGCGCTTTGAAATACAGCATGGTGCCGCCCACCAGCAGCGGCAACGCCCCGCGCGCCCGGATCTCGCCCATCAGGCGGGTGGCGTCTTGCACGAATTCGGCGGCGCTGTAGGCCTGCAGCGGGTCGCGGATGTCGATCAGGTGGTGGGGCACGGCCGCCAGCTCGTGGGCGGCGGGCTTGGCTGTGCCAATGTCCATGCCGCGATACACCAGGGCCGAATCGACGCTGATGATTTCGACCGGCTGGCCCTGGCGGCCCAGCACCGCCGCCAGCGCCAGGGCGCCCGCCGTTTTGCCCGAGGCCGTGGGTCCGGCCAGAGCGATGGCGGGTAGCGCCGGTGCGGGGTGCGCTGGGGCTTCAGGCGTGCTCACGGGGCTCCCCAAATTGTTGAACCAGCGTCCAGGAGATGGTGGCCAGCGCGACCGACCAGAACCAGATGCCGCCCACCAGCGGCCACACCGTGCCATCGAGCGCAACGCCCAGCCAGCCGCCGATGCCAAACGCCACCAGCATCATCATGAAACCATTGAGCGCCGATGCCACGCCCGCCGACCGTGGAAACGGCCCCACCGCGCCGCTTTGCCCGCAGGGTTGATGAATGCCATGGCCCAGCATGAACAGATAAAACGGGGCCATCAGCGCCCAGGGCTGGTGCCAGTCCGCAAAGGCCACCACGGCCATCAGCGTGCCGCCCGCCAGGCTGAGCCCACCGGCAATCGCCACCGTGCGCTGCAGGCCGTGGCGCGCCAGCAGCCCGCGGCACACAAAGGTGCCCGCAAAGTAGGCCGCGCAGGCCGATGCCATGACTGCGCCGTAATGCGTGCGGGTGATACCCAGCACGTCGATAAAGACGAACGATGAGGCCGCCAGAAAAGTGAACAGGCCACCGTAGCTGGCGGTGGTTTGCAGGGAAAAAGCCCAGAAAGTCGGGTTGCGTAAGATCATCATCCAGTGATGGACCAGCATGGCCGGTTGCAAGGCGCGTGGGTTGCGCTGCATGAGCGTCTCGGGCATGCGCCAGGCCACCAGCGCCAGCGTGGCGATGGCGTAGAGGGTCAGGGCGAACAGCGCGGCGCGCCAGCCCAGCCATTGACTGAGCAGACCACCCAGCGGCGCGCAGATGCAGGCCACGATGCCCAGGCCCGTCAGCGACTTGGACATGGCGCGCGCGCCCTCCAGCGGGGTGTACAGGTCGCGCACGATGGCGCGCGCGCTCATCACCACGGCCCCCATGGCCGCGCCCTGGGCGATGCGCCAGACGATCAGCAGCGCCATGGAAGGTGCCAACGCCGCCCCCAGCGAGGCGGCGGTGTAGATCGACAGCCCTGCGATCAGAATCGGCCGCCGCCCAAAGCGGTCTGACAGCGGCCCCCACACCATCTGTGACGCACCAAAGGCCAGCAACAGGCCGCTGAGGGTGAGCTGAGCGGCCGACAGCGTTGCGCCCAGGCTGCGGGTGAGCGCCGGCAGGGCGGGCAGGTACAGGTCGGTGGTGACGGGCTGGATACTGAGCAGCAGGGCCAGCACCAGGATGGCCAGGCCGGGCGGTACGGATGCCGGAACAGCCGCTGTCGCTGCGGTGGCGGAGGGGACAGACATAACCGGCGGAGGGTACCAGATGGCGATGCGGTCACCGCACGCGTTCAGCGCGGTTGCCCGACGGCATGCCCCGGATACGGCCACGAGCCTGGCTGTGCTGTCGGCCGGCCGGCGGCAGTGCTTTTATGCGGCCTTTGGGTCCAGCGCAATGGCTACCGGCCGCGCAGAAAGAGTGCATCCAGCTCGCGCATGGACAACTGCCGCCATGTCGGCCGTCCGTGGTTGCACTGGTCGCTGCGATCGGTGGTTTCCATCTGGCGCAGCAGGGCGTTCATCTCGTCCAGCGTGAGTTTGCGGTTGGCCCGCACGGCACCGTGGCAGGCCATGGTGCCCAGGATTTCATTGCGGGCGCGCTGCACCACCGTGGTGGCGTCGTGCGCGGCCAGCTCGGCCAGCACACTGCGGGCCAGCTCCACCGGGTCGCCCTGCGCCAGGGTGGTTGGCACGGCACGCACCGCCAGGGTTTTGGGCGAGAAGGGCATCACCTCCAGGCCGAGCATCGCCAGCACGTCGGCTGATTCTTCGGCGGTCGTCACTTCCTGCGGGGTGGCCGCAAACGTGGCCGGGATCAGCAGGGGTTGGCTGCTGATGCGCGCGCCGCTGTCCACCTGGGATTTGAGGCGTTCGTACACGATGCGTTCGTGGGCTGCATGCATGTCCACGATGACCATTCCCTGGGCGTTCTCGGCAAGGATGTACACACCATGCAACTGGGCCACGGCCTTGCCCAGCGGCCAGGCCGTGTCGTCGCTGTCACGGCGCTGGGGCCATGCCGCAGGCGGGGTGCCGGTGTCGGCAACGGCCGCCGGCATGGTGCCTGCCCTGGCGGCCGGGTTGGCCAGCCCCAGGCTCGCCAACGGCGCGTCGGTGCCCAGGGGTGCGGCGGCCGCATCGTGCTTTTGGGGGCCCCACAAGGCCTGCAAGTCAGCCACATGGTGGCCACGCTCTTCAAATTTGATGGGTGCCTGCGTTGGCCGGTAGGACGGCGAAGGCGATGGGGGCCTGAACTGCGTTGGAGTTTCGGGCTCAGTGATGGCCGTGTGGTTGGCAGGCGCTGCCGGGGCCACCGCTGCCAGCGCAGCGGCGCGCGGCGCGGCCAACGCGTTCTCTACGGCGTGGCGCACGGCCTGGTGCACCTCGCGGCTGTCGCGAAAGCGCACCTCGATCTTGGTCGGGTGCACGTTCACATCCACGCGGGCCGGGTCGATCTCGACATACAGCGCGTAGATGGGTTGCTTGTGGCCGTGCAGCACGTCTTCGTAGGCGCTGCGGGCGGCGTGGGTGAGCACCTTGTCACGCACAAAGCGGCCGTTGACATAGCAGTACTGGTGGTCGGGCCGCGAGCGGGCAGCGTCGGGCAGGCCTGCGCGGCCAGTGACGGTGACCGGCCCCATGCGGTGCTGCACGGCCACCGACTGCGCCACGAAGTCTTCGCCCAGCACGTCGGCCAGGCGGCGGGCCAGCGCATCCGGCGCATCGCTCTGGCCCGGAAAAAACGTGGCGCGCCACTGCTCCACCAGCTTGCCCTCGTGCCAGATGGCAAAGCCCACATCGGGCCGCGCCAGCGCGTGGCGGCGCACCGATTCAATGCAGTGCGCCAGTTCGGTGGCGTCGGTCTTGAGGAACTTGCGGCGCGCGGGGGTGGAGAAAAACAGCTCCTTGACCTCCACCGTGGTGCCGGTGCTGCGTGCGGCCGGGCGCAGTTCGCCGCTGCGGGCGTCCAGCAAAAAGGCGCTGCTCTGGGTGGCGGGGCGCGACAGCAGTGCCATCTCGGATACCGAGGCGATGGCCGCCAGCGCCTCGCCCCGAAAGCCCATGGTGGCCACGGTTTCCAGGTCGGTCAGGCTGGTGATCTTGCTGGTGGCGTGGCGGCGCAGGGCCACGGGCAACTCGTCTTGCGGAATACCGCCACCATCGTCTTCGACGGTGATCAGGCGCACGCCGCCGGCCATCAGCCGCACCGTGATCTGGGTGGCGCCCGCATCGAGCGCGTTGTCCACCAGCTCACGTACCACCGATGCCGGGCGCTCCACCACCTCGCCTGCTGCAATCTGGCTGATGAGCTCGTCGGGCAGGTCGCGGATGGGGCGGCGGGCAGAGGCCGCAGCGGGCTGCTGCACGGCGGCAGCGATGGGCAAGGTGGGGGCGTTCACCTGGGCAATTCTAGGGCCAGGCCTGAAGGGGCTTTTGGCAGCGTTGCGCCGCCCGGTGGGGATAATGCGCGCTTTTCATCGACCCCGCCTTGGACCTGCCCGCCATGGAAATTGTCACCTTCCTGATCGACTTCATCCTGCATGTGGACCGGTACCTGGAGAACTTTGTCACGGCCTATGGCGCCTGGGTGTATGCCCTGCTTTTCCTGATCGTCTTTGTCGAGACGGGCGTGGTGGTGATGCCGTTTTTGCCCGGCGATTCGCTGCTGTTCATCGTGGGTGCGCTGTGCGGCGTGGGCATGATGAGCCTGCCGATCGCCTGCGCGGTACTCATCGCAGCAGCCATTTTGGGGGACCAATGCAATTACGCGGTCGGCCGTTTTTTTGGGCCCAAGGTGTTTCAGTGGGAGGACTCTCGCTGGTTCAACCGCCGGGCCTTCAACCAGGCGCATGACTTTTATGAGCGCTACGGCGGCATCACCATCGTGATTGCGCGCTTCATGCCTTTTATCCGCACCTTTGCGCCGTTTGTGGCGGGCGTGGCGGAAATGAGCCGTGGCAAGTTCACGGCCTACAACGTGGGCGGCGCGCTGCTGTGGGTGCTGGGCATCTGCAGCGCTGGCTATTTCTTTGGCAACCTTGCCTGGGTGCAGGAGCATCTGGACAAGATCATCTGGGCCCTGATTTTTGTGCCGGGGCTGATCGCGATTTTTGGTGCCTGGCGCGCCAGCCGGCAAGCCAAGGTTGCGTCTTCCTGAGGGGCTGCCAGCCGCAGCGGCTACATCGACCGGCTGCGTGCCAGGGGCGGGTTTTTTGCAAAATACCGCGTGATGCCGCGCATCAGCGCATCGGCCAGCCGCTCCTGGTAGGCGCTGCTGCGCAGGCGCTGCTCTTCTTCGGGGTTGCTGATGAAGGCGGTTTCCACCAGGACGCTGGGAATGTCGGGGGCCTTGAGCACTGCAAACCCCGCCTGTTCGACGCGCGGCTTGTGAAGGCGTCCCACGCTGCCAATCTCGCCCAGCAGGGTTGTGCCCAGCTTGAGGCTGTCGTTGATCTGCGCGGTGGTGCTCATGTCCAGCAGGGCGCGCTGCACATGCTGGTCGCGCGCGCGCACGTTAATGCCGCCCACCAGGTCGGCCTGGTTTTCCTTGTTGGCCAGCCAGCGCGCCGCAGTGCTTGATGCGCCGCCCTGGCTCAGCGCAAACACGCTGGCACCGCGCGCCGTGGGCACGGTAAAGGCATCGGCATGGATGCTGATGAACAGGTCGGCCTGCACGCGCTGGGCCTTTTGCACGCGCACGCCCAGCGGCACAAAGTAGTCGCCGTCGCGCGTGAGGTAGGCGCGCATCGGGTTGCCGCCCACCGAGGTGGCGTTGATGCGGTCGCGCAGCAGGTAGGCGACGCGCAGCACCACGTCTTTTTCGCGCGTGCCAGCCGGGCCGATGGCGCCGGGGTCTTCGCCACCATGGCCCGGATCGAGCGCCACGATGATGATCCGGTCGGTGCGCGTCGCGGTGGGTTGGTTATATCCCGCGCGGGTGACGGCCGCCTCGGCCGCGGGCGGGGCTGCAGCGGGGGGGGGCGCATGCGCCTCGGCAGCGCCCCCGCGCTGGGTGCGCTGAGCAATCAGGTCGCCCAGGGGGTCGGCGGTGGGGGCGGCGGCGACGGGGGCGGCGGGCGATGCCTTGGCCGTCGGCGGGGCGGCTGGCGGAGTAGTCGGGGCGGTGGGGGCGGTGGGGCCCGGCGCAGGCGCGGGGCCGCCTGCATCGCGCAAGCGCTCGGCAATCAGCGCCTCCAGCGGGTCCACCGGGTCGGCCGGGTACAGGTCGAACACCAGACGGTGGCGGTAGGCGGCCACCGGCGGCAGCGTGAACACCTGGGGCAGGGCGGGCTGCTTGAGGTCGACCACCAGGCGCACCACGCCGGGCGCGTTTTGGCCCACGCGGATACCGGCGATGTTGGGGTCATCCGGTTTGACTTTGGCCACCAGCTCGCGCAGCGCGGGGCTGAGGTCGATGCCCTCGATGTCCACCGCCAGGCGCGGCGGCGACGAGACAAAGAACTGCTTGGCCACCAGCGCTCCATCGGACTCGATGGTGACGCGCGAGTACTCGGGCGCAGGCCACACTCGCACCGCGAGGATCGTGGCCCCGCGCGCGATTTGCTGGGTGCCCAGCAGCAGCACCAGGCTGCCGGTCTTCAGCAGGGTGCGACGGGAGGGCGAGGGCACGCGGGACGTCATGCCTGGCAGGGTGGTGCGCCCAGGCGGCACACGCCGCGCCGCCCTGGCAGTGAACGGCGTGTGCACTGAGACCCTGGCATCACAATGCAAAAGCACATGGAAGGGCGAATGAAAGCGCTTCAGAGCCCCCGCAGCAGGCCGCGCCCGGCATCGGTGCCAGCGTGCAGCGTGACGCGTCGTTGGTGCTCATCAATTGCTTCAATGTATATAGCAAGATCGGCAGGCGGGGTAAGCGCTGCAGCCTTTTCCGGCCATTCTGCCACCTTGAGGCCCGGATTGGCAAAAATGTCGCGAAACCCGGCGTCCTCCCACTCGCGCGGGTCGTCAAAGCGGTAGAAGTCGAAGTGCCAGACCGTGCTGGCGTGGGGGGACAGGCCTGGAGCCTCGTGCGGCTCGACCACGGCATACGTGGGGCTTTTGACCCGGCCCCGCACCCCAAGGGCGCGCAGCAGATGGCGCACCAGCGTGGTCTTGCCCGCCCCCAGGTCGCCGTGCAGCGTGATGTACGCATGGGCCAGGCCCGGCTGCGCGGCCAGACGTTGCGCAAACGCGGCAGTGTCGTCTTCGCTGTGCCATACCAGCGCGCGACGGGCATCGGCGGCCGCGTCCGCGGGGGGCGTTTCTACAATCGGCGGCATATGTGGTGCAGCAGTCAACTCGTTCCTCAAGTGCAGGAGTGGGCCCGCGAGCTGGGATTTTCCCAAATCGGCGTGGCGGGGGTGGATTTGTCGGCCGCAGAACCGGGCCTTGCGGCATGGCTTGCGCAGGGCTTTCATGGTGACATGCATTACATGGCGGCGCATGGCCTCAAGCGCGCCCGTCCGGCCGAGCTGGTGCCTGGCACCGTGAGCGTGATCACGGCCCGCATGGACTATCTGCCCCGGCACACGCCCGTGCGTGCCCCGCAGGCTTGGCAGGCCCTTGAACTGGCGCGGCTGGCGCGGCCTGGCGAAGGCATTGTCTCGGTGTATGCACGGGGCCGCGATTATCACAAGGTGCTGCGAACCCGCCTGCAAGCGCTGAGCGACCGGATTGCCGCTGCAGTGGGCCCGCTGGGCCACCGCGTGTTCACCGATTCAGCCCCGGTGCTGGAATGTGAACTTGCCGCGCGCAGCGGGCAAGGCTGGCGCGGGCGCCACACGCTGGTGCTCAACCGGGAGGCGGGGTCGATGTTCTTTTTGGGCGAGATCTACGTGGACATCGCATTGCCCGAGAGCGAGCCCGTCACGGCCCATTGCGGCAGCTGCACCGCCTGCATCGATATCTGCCCCACGCAGGCCATCATTGCGCCGCACCGGCTCGATGCGCGGCGCTGCATTTCGTACCTCACCATTGAACACGCCGGGCCGATTCCCCTGGAGCTGCGGCCGCTGATGGGCAATCGCATCTACGGCTGCGACGACTGCCAGCTGATCTGCCCATGGAACAAGTTCGCGCAGGTCAGTCGTCTGCCCGATTTTGACGAGCGGCAGGGTCTTGCAGGCCAGCAGCTGGTACACCTTTTTGCGTGGGACGAGGCCACTTTTTTGCGCATGACGGAGGGCGGGCCAATCCGCCGCATCGGGCATGAGCGCTGGCTGCGCAACATTGCCGTCGCGCTGGGCAATGCGCTGCGGGCTGCGGTGACGGGCGGTGACGCGGGCGGTGCAGACGCACTGGCTCTGCGCGCCGCCCTGCACTCGCGCGTTGCCGACAAGAGCGCTCTGGTGCGCGAGCATGTGGCCTGGGCGCTGGCCCAGGACGCTGCGTGGTCGTAGGCAACCCTCAGCAGGGCACGGCGACCCGACAGCCCGCCCTGGCCAACAGGCTGGTGGGCGCAGGGCGGTTCATCGCAACACCCCCAGGGCCAACGGCAGGCTGACCATGCCCAGCAGTGTGGACAGCGTGACCAGCCCGGCCACATACGGCCCGTTGTATCCCATGCGGGCGGCCAGCACGAAGCAGGTGGATGCGGTGGGCAGGGCCGAGAACGCCAGCAGCACGGTGGTCTGCACCCCGCTCAGGCCGAGCCAGCGCGCCATGCCCAGTGCAATCAGCGGCTGCACCAGATGCCGGATGGCAAGCACCGATATGCCCAGCGCCTTGCTGTGCGTGAGCTGGCCAAACTGCATGCTCGCCCCCGCGGCCATCAGCCCCAAGGGCAGCGACGCTGCGCTGATGCGGCTCACGCCCGGCTCGGCAAAGGCCGGGATCTGAAAGCCCAAAAGGTTGGCCGTGAGCCCCGAGGCCGTGGCGATGATCAGCGGGTTGCGCACCAGCTCACGCACAAAACCCTGCTGGCCGTGGCGCGCCATGGGCCACACGGCGGCCACATTGAAGAGGGGCACGCACACGCCGATCAGCACAGCCATCATCAAGAGGCCTTGCGCGCCCGCCAGGCGCTCGGCGATGGCCAGCCCGATGAAGGAGTTGAAGCGAAATGCCACCTGCGCGCTGGCCGCGTGATCCCGCCGGTCCAACTGTCGGCCAAGCCACGGCCAGTGCGGCAGGCTGTACGCCAGTGCGATGCCGGCCAGGCCCGACAGCAGCCCTGCCGCCATCAGACCAGATGCGGCCGGGAAGTCCATCGGGCTGCGCACGATGGACTGGAACAGCAGCACCGGGAACAGGCAGTAGTACACCAGGGCCTCGACCGGCTGCCACACCGAGCGGTTGAGTGCGGTGAAGCGGCACAGGATGTAACCCAGAAGGATCAGCGAGAAATCGGGAAGCAGGAGCTGGGCGTAGTGCACCGCTTGAGGATACTGGATGCAGGTCGGTCATGCGGGTTAGCCCTTATGTGCAATCCGCAGTGCCGCAACGACCCGGTTACCCCTACCATTCGCAACATCTGTGACCCACTTGTAAGGAGACTCCATGCACCGTCGTCAATGGCTCGCGCTGACCGTTCTGGCTGCCGCTGCCGGTACCGCAGCCGCCCAGGCCTACCCCAACAAGGTGATCCGCCTGGTGGTCCCGTTTGCCCCGGGTGGCACTACCGACATCATTGCCCGCGTGATCGCCGACCCCCTGGGCAAGGCCCTGGGCCAAAGTGTGATCGTCGAGAACAAGGCCGGTGGCGGTGGCCTCGTGGGCGCCACCGAGATCGTCCGCGCCGCGCCGGATGGCTACTCGCTGGGCGTGGCCACGGTGTCCACCACTGCGGCCAATCCGGCCATCAACCCCAAAATCTCCTACAACCCGCTGACGGACTTCACGCCCATCGTCAACATGGCAGCCACGCCCAACGTGATTGCGGTGAACCCGAACTTTCCGGCCAAGGACTACAAGGCGTTCGTGGCCGAGGTGAAAAAGAGCCCTGGCAAATATTCTTACGCGTCCTCCGGCACGGGCGGCATTGGCCACCTGCAGATGGAGCTGTACAAGAGCCTGTCGGACACCTTCGTCACGCACATTCCCTACCGGGGTGCGGGCCCGGCCCTGAACGACACCGTGGCCGGCCAGGTGCCGATCATCTTTGACAACCTCCCTTCCGCGCTTCCGTTCATCAAGGACAACCGGCTGGTGGCCATTGCTGTGGCAGCACCCCAGCGCGTGGCCGCCCTGCCCAATGTGCCCACATTCAAAGAGCTGGGCCTGGAGCCCGTGAACCGCATGGCCTACTACGGCATCGTCGGCCCCAAGGGTTTGTCCAAGGACATCGTGGATAAGGTCAACGCAGCCGTTCGCAAGGCCCTGGAAGACCCGGCCGTGAGAAAGCGCATTGAAGACACCGGATCGCTGGTGGTGGGCAACACCCCCGAGCAGTTTGCGGACCAGATCAAGGCCGAGCTGGCGGTGTATAAAGACGTGGTCGCCAAGCAAAAGCTCACGCTGGATTGACCCGCAGCGCTGCATGCCGCACGCTCAAAGCCGCCCCCCGCCGGGCGGCTTTTTTACATACTAAGGTTTTGTATGTTGAACGCAAGCCTGAGTGCGATTGATCAGTTTGTCGATGCGGTCTGGCTGGAAGACGGCCTTTCGCGCAACACACTGGCTGCCTACCGGCGCGATCTCACGCTGTATGCGCAGTGGCTGGCTGAACAACCCGAGCCGCTGGCCTTGGACGCCACGGCAGAACACCACCTGCACAGCTATTTCGCGGCCCGCCACGCACAGACCCTTGCCACGTCGGCGAACCGGCGGTTGACGGTGTTGCGGCGCTACTTCCACTGGGCGCTGCGCGAGCGGCGCATCCACGCCGACCCCACCGTGCGGCTGCAGGCCGCGAGGCAGCCGCTGCGCATGCCCAAGACGCTATCCCAGAGCCAGGTAGAGGCGCTGCTGGGAGCCCCCGACGTGGACACACCGCTGGGGCTGCGCGACCGCACCATGCTGGAGCTGATGTACGCCAGCGGCCTGCGCGTGACCGAACTGGTCACGCTCAAAACCTTCCAGATCGGGCTCCAGGAAGGGGTGCTGCGCGTGGTGGGCAAAGGCAACAAGGAGCGTCTGGTGCCGTTTGGCGAGGTGGCGCGCCAGTGGCTGGACCGCTACCTGGCCGAGGCCCGCGGGCCCATCCTTGCTGGTCAGCAGACGGATGATCTGTTCGTCACGCAACGGGGCAGTGGTATGACCCGTGTGATGTTCTGGATGATCGTCAAAAAGTGGGCGCTCTCGGCGGGGATCCATGTACCGCTGTCCCCCCATACGTTGCGCCACGCGTTTGCCACGCATCTGCTCAACCACGGCGCCGACCTGCGCGTTGTGCAACTGCTGCTGGGGCATGCCGACATCTCCACGACCACTATCTACACCCATGTGGCGCGCGAGCGGCTCAAGTCTTTGCACGCCCAGCACCATCCGCGTGGCTGAGCCGCCTGGTAGCCCGCAGTGGGCAGCGCGGCCCGGTGCGTGCCACTCGCTTTGAGCGACGTCGCATCGCCGCAACAAGATGCTGGCTTTGCACCGTCCGTGAGGTGTTGATCGCCACTCGCTTGCCGAGTCACCCCATGAAAAAAGCCCTGCAGGACAGGGCTTCGATGGAAGAGCGCTACCCGAGCGTTTCTACTCGGCAGCGAGGTTTTCGGCCCAGGTCAGCGCCTGCAGGTGGGCCCAGTTGACCTGGCGGTTGGACAGTTGCAGCGCGTTCGCCGCGCGGGCAAACGCGGCTTCGTCGCCGCTCTCGCAGGCCTTCGTCAGCTCCAGGAACGGCGCGAAGACTCCCTTGCCATGCAGCAGGGCATCCATCACCGGCTCGGGCAGCGCCACCGACTCCAGCGCTCTTTCCATCGGCATGCCAAGCATCGTATCGAGCAACGAAAACACGCCGACCACAAAAGCGTTGTCGCTCTCTTCCGGCGTTAGAAGCTCCCCCGCCAGCAGTTCCATCAGGCGCCCGCGTACCACGGCGGTCTGGCCCACCGCCGGTGGCGCGCCGCCCGCGCGCGAGGTGGTCATCAGCAGTGCCGCCCAGCGGAACAGCTTTTTGAGCCCCAGGATCATCACCGCGTGGCGGAACGACGTTATTTCGCACGACAGGCCAAACCCCGACGAATTGATGAAACGCAGCAGGTTGAAAGACAGCGTCAGGTCTTTCTTGAGCAGATCCTCGATTTCGGCGGTGCTGGCCTGTTTGCGCACGAGGTTGATCAACTGAATGATGGTTGCCTGAGATGGCCGGATGGTCGTGGCTTTGACGAGCGAGGGCTTGGCAAACCAGTAGCCCTGAAAGAGCTTGACGCCCAGATCGCGCATCAGCTCAAACTGCTCGGCGGTCTCGACCTTCTCGGCCACCAGCGTGGCCTTGCTGTAGGTGGTGGCAAATTTGACCAGCGTTGCAGCCAGCTCGGGCTTGAACGCCTGCATGTCCAGCTTGATGAAGGCAGCCAGGGGCAGCCAGCTTGTGTAGGCGCGGCGCAGAGCCTGCTGGTCGAACGCCAGGCGGAATCCCCGTTTGCGCAGGGCCTCCAGTGTGGGTACGCGGCCCTCGATTTCTTCGGCGGTTGCGCTGTTGGGCAGAGGGGGCACCTCCAGCACCACTTTTTCGGGGTGGATCAGCTCCAGGTGGCCACCGGAGAGGCTGTCGTGCGTGCAGTTGATGAACACCGTTTTTTTGCCGACCAGGGCCTCGGTCCCGGCATAGGACAGCGCGTTGAATAAAAGCGCTGCATCGCTGGCCGCCGTGAACGAGTCGGATGCCGTGGAGCGGTCAAACAGCTCGTAGCCGTAGACGGCTCGAGATGAGTCAATGATGGCCTGGCGGGCAATGATGGCCAGGTTTTCGTCCACTACAAGGGTGTCTTGCGGGGAGATTTCCTGGCCATCGGATTCGGGTGTGCTCGACATGGAGGATTCGTTGGGATTGGTCTGAACTTGCTCAGATTCTAGACCTAGCTTGTGCCATTGCGAACCATTTGCTTGGCGGGTCGCCCGCGGCTCATTCCGCCAGGTGGTCTGCCCAGGCAAGGGCCTGCAGGTGCGCCAGATTGATTTGCTGGCTGTTCAAGTGCAAAAGCCCTGCGGTCTGGTCGAAAGCAGCGTCATCGCTCGATTCACATGCCTCGGCCAGGGTCAGCAAGTCACCCAGGAAGCCTTCTCGGCGCAACAGTGCTGCCGCCACGGGCTCCGGCATGTTCAGGAGCCCCACGGCGGCCTCCATGGGCATTGAAAGCATGACGTCGAGCAGCGAAAAAATTCCCACGACAAACGCCTGGTCGGCCTCCTCGGGAGGAAGGGTCTCGAGTGCCAGCAGTTCCATCAACCGGCCGCGAACGACAGCGGTCTGACCGACGGAGGAGGGCACTCCGCCGCTGCGGGATGCGGTCAGCAGCAGGGCTGCCCAGCGGAATAGTTTCTTCAGACCCATCAGCATCACAGCCTGACGGAAGGAGGTGATCTCGCGGGTCAGGCCAAAACCGGCCGAGTTGATGAGCCGCATGAGGTTGAAGGCGAGCGCAGCATCCTTCTTGAGCGCCTGCTCGATCTCGTCCGTGCTTGCCTGGTTGCGCACCAGATTGATGAGCTCGATGATGCTGGCCTGTGCCGGGGCCAGCAGCTTGGTTTCCACCAGCGAGGGTCGGGCGAACCAATAACCCTGGAACAGTTGTACGCCCTGACTGGAGACCACGTCGTATTGCTGCGCGGTCTCCACTTTCTCGGCGATGAGTTCGGCCCGGCAGTGTCGGTCGGCGTAGCTGATCAGCACCGCCAGCTGGTCATGCGCGAGCACCGACAGGTCGAGCTTGATGTAGTCGGCCAAAGGCAGCCAGGGCGCATAGGTCGATTGCAGCACCGTGTGGTTGAACGCCAGGTGGAATCCCCGCTTGCGCAGGCCGCTCAGGATGGGTGTGCGCATGGCCACCTCTTCGCTGGCCGCATGGCCTAGCGGCGGAATCTCCAGCACCACCCTGTCGGGGTCCAGCAGTTCCAGATGACCCCCGGTCAGGCTCTCATGGGTGCAATTGACGAAGATCAGTTTTTTACCCACCAGTTCTTCGCTTCCAGCATGCGAGAGGGCGTTGAACACCAAAATGACGTCCGTGGCCGCTGTGTGCGTGACGGCGGTGCGCGAGCGGTTGAACAGCTCGTACCCCACGACGACATGCTGCGCGTTGACGATGGCCTGGCGCGCGATCACGGCCACGGGGGAAGACGCGCTCGACGGCGGTGCTTTGGGGGGCTCGTGCGGGAGGGATGAAGTCATGGCTCAGGAAGTGCTTGTACCGTTAAAGGGAATGGGCCACAGGCAGGCTGGAATCACCATCAGGAGGTCAACCTCAAGGTTTGGACCTGTTGAAGCCAGCGAAGTTCGGTCTCGGTGAAACCAGCGCTGCGGCGGGCCGCCACGTTGTAAGGCGGCTTCAGGCGCGGTGCCTGGTATCGATCCACCAAAACGCCGTAGTGTGCCTCCGGGTCCAAACCCTCTCGTTCACACAGCCAACGGTACCAGTGGTTCCCGATGGCAACGTGCCCCACTTCATCGCGCAGAATGGTATCCAGAATGGCGACGGCCGCCTGTGCGTCGGGCGTGCCCACCTGGCGCAGTTTGGCCTGAATCTGCGGGGTGGCATCCAGGCCACGCGCCTCCAGCGTGCGCGGCACCAGGGCCATGCGGGCCAGGATGTCGTGCTGGGTCTTCTCGCACATGGTCCATAGTCCCTGGTGCGCGGGAAAGTCGCCATAGTCATGGCCTTGTGCGCGCAGATGGTTGCGCAACAGTCGAAAATGCGTGGCTTCTTCAGCGGCCACGCGCACCCAGTCCAGGTAATAGTCGCGCGGCATGCCACCGTAGCGCCATACGGCGTCGAGCGCCAGGTTGATGGCATTGAATTCGATGTGCGCGATGGCATGAATGAGCACGGCGCGGCCCTGCGCGGTGGCGGGTGACCGGCGGGCGACGGCGGTGTGCAGGCGCAGCTCTGGCCGCGCTGGCCGGCCCGGAAGCTCTGCTGCATCATGCGGATTTTCCAGACTGGAATTTGCTATCGAAAAAGTAGCTGCTTGCGCTTGCAGGTCAAGCGCGGCAGCCACTTTTTGTTCTGGATCTGCAAGGCGCAAGGCCTGCATGGCATGGTGGCGAAGCTCCATCCTTACAATTCTAGGCGGTTTCAGCGGTGGGGCTTGGTGTCCGCGGGAGTGGATTGGGCTGTGATGGCCTTTGCGTATTAATCAATGGAACTCCGCTGGAAGGGGTGGTGATGGCGATTTACGAACTTGATGGCGTGGGGCCAACGGTAGCGCCCAGTGCGTGGGTGGCCGACAGCGCCCAGGTGATGGGCCGCGTGGTGCTGGGCGAGGATGCGAGCGTGTGGTTTGGCAGCGTGGTGCGTGGCGACACCGAAAGCATCACCATCGGTGCTGGCTCGAACATTCAGGATGCCAGCGTCCTGCATGCCGATATGGGTAAGCCGCTGGTCGTGGGCGAGCGTGTCACGGTCGGGCACCAGGTCATGTTGCACGGCTGTACCATCGGTGATGAGTCGCTGATCGGCATTGGTGCCGTGGTGCTCAATGGTGCCCGTATTGGCAAGCATTGCCTGGTGGGTGCGGGTGCGCTGGTCACCGAGGGCAAGGAATTCCCCGACGGTTCGATGATCATCGGCAGCCCGGCCAAGGCCGTGCGCGCGCTCACGCCCGAGCAGATCGAAGGCCTGCGCTCAAGCGCGCAGCACTACATTGACAATGCACGCCGTTTCCAGCGCGGTTTGCGCAAGATCGGCTGACGGTCTTATTCCCGGGAAATCTCTTGCGTGTCTGAACTTCATAAGTTTCTCTTTGACGGGCTGCCGGTGCGCGGCATGATCGTGCGCCTGACGGACGCCTGGACCGATATTCTGAGCCGCCGCGCCAGCAACACGAGCACCGGCGCATACCCGGCCCCCGTGCGGGATTTGCTGGGCGAAATGGCGGCGGCTGGGGTGCTGATGCAGTCCAACATCAAGTTCAATGGAGCGCTGGTGCTGCAGGTCTTTGGCGACGGGCCCGTCAAGCTGGCGGTGGCTGAGGTGCAGTCGGACCTGAGCTTGCGCGCCACCGCCACATTCAACAGCGAAGTGGCCGCGGACGCCCGGCTGAGCAAAATGGTGAATGTGGGCGGCGGCGGCCGCTGTGCCATCACACTTGACCCCAAGGACCGCCACCCTGGCCAACAGCCCTACCAGGGCGTGGTGCCATTGCATGGCGACCGGGGTGAAAAGCTGGACCGCCTGTCCGACGTGCTGCAGCACTACATGCTGCAGTCCGAACAGCTCGACACCGTGCTGGTATTGGCGGCCAACGACCAGATCGCGGCCGGCCTGCTGATCCAGCGCATGCCCGTCAAGGGCGAGGGCAACCTGGCCGCCAGCCTGTCGTACCGCGAAAACGAGGACCAGATCGGCCGCAATGAGGACTACAACCGCATTGCCCATCTGGCGTCCAGCCTGAGCCGCGAAGAACTTCTGACGCTGGACGTGGACACCATCCTGCACCGCCTGTTCTGGGAAGAAAAGGTGCTGCGCTTTGAGCCACTGCAGGGCGCCAGTGGCCCGCGCTTTGCCTGCACCTGCAGCCGCGAACGCGTGAGCAACATGCTGCGCAGTCTGGGTGTGGAAGAAGCCCAGAGCATCCTCGCCGAGCGCCCGGACATCGAGGTGGGATGCGAGTATTGCGGCCTGCAATACCGCTTTGATGCGGTCGATGCGGCGCAGATTTTCGTCTCCCCTGCGCTGAGCCAGTTGCCCCGGCCGACCAACATCCAGTAGTCGCCAGTCAAGGAACCTCTGCATCACTCCCTGCGGTCTGCGCGGGCCCGGGCCCGGGCTCGGGCGGTCCACGGCGTTGCTTTTCTTGCCAATAGCCAGGCTATTGGCTGCAAAAAGTGCCTTGCGGCCTCTCCCGATCCGCACCAGCGCATCCTCGCGAGGGTTATGTAGAGCTCAAGGCAGCGGCCGCGCTGCCCCGTTTGAAGGCCCGTTCGGCAAAGCCCGTGGGGTGGGCGCGGGTTGGCGTCGGTCTTTAGCAGGCGCTGTCACCCCAAAGGTGAGGCTGCGAACACAGCGAAGCGTCCGAGTCCACGCGGTGTGCGGCAAGATGACAAGCGGTCAACTGCCGTTTTTAGGTTCAGATCGCCCTACCAGCGAGGTGAAGAGCTTGTGCTCACATTCCGGGTCGCTGCACTTCTCGCACGACCACGCCGGGCGCGAGCGCCGCATTGCTGGAGGAGCCTGGGCTTTTTCGGTATCAAAACGGCCACTTGCGCTTGTTCCGTCTGCCTTGTCTGCAACGCTTTTGATAGCGCGGAGTGCCTGGGCGATCCGCTGTTCGCCATTGCCGTACACCACCCGGTAGTCCAGGCCCCGGTGGGCCAATTCCGCGCGAAGCTCGGCATCGACCCGCTCTCGCAGCGCCTTGTGGTGCGGCGCGCCATGCGCATCCAGCCCGGTCAGCAAGGTCAGGGCAGGGCTGGGCGTGACAGAGTGGTCGCCCGGTGGAAAGGGGCGGGCCGCCGTGAGGGGTAATGCATGCCGATGCGCTGGCGCAAGCGGCGCCAGATCCGGGTGCTGCAAGACAAGGATGCGCACGCATGCGTCCAGCCGTGTGCGCAGCGCCGCCGCCAGTTCGGGCACGCCGGTATCCGGCGCTCCGGTGACGGCCACGACCACGGGCGCAGGCGCTGACAGGGGCCCCGGCTCGGGCGCGGGCAAGAGCGCGGGTGAAGGCGCTGGCAAAGGCAGGGGGTCGGGAGTGCGGCTTGGCAGTGCCGGTGCGCCGTCGGGCATGGGCACGGCAGTCAGCGGGGGGTGAACTGGACGTACACCTCGTTGGGCTTGACCATGCCCAGCTCGCTGCGCGCCTTCTCCTCGACCATGTCCAGACCTTCCTTGAGATCCTGCACCTCGGAGCTCAGGCGCGCGTTCACCTGGCGCGCCTGTTGGTTCGCGGCCTTTTGCGCATCAATCTGGCGCTGCATCTCATGGACGTGCGGCGCACTGCCGCGCCCCAGCCAGAGCTGGCCCTGCAGTGCGGCCAGCAGGGCCAGCAACACCACCGGAACCACACGCGATGCCATCGTCAGCAGCCCGCTGGGAGATGGGGGCAGTGGTCTCGCGCTACCGCAGCACGGCGATCCCGGTCAGGCAAGACCCGGAGGGCCGGGCAGCGGGTAGCGCAAGCCACAGGGCAGGGTTCAGCGCAGGTTGTAGAACGCCGCGCGGCCTGGGTAGTGCGCGATGTCACCCAGGTCTTCCTCGATGCGCAACAACTGGTTGTACTTGGCCATACGGTCGGAGCGCGACAGCGATCCGGTCTTGATCTGGCCTGCATTGGTGCCCACCGCGATGTCGGCGATGGTGCTGTCTTCGGTCTCGCCCGATCGGTGCGAGATCACCGCCGTGTAGCCAGCGCGCTTGGCCATCTCGATGGCAGCAAAGGTCTCCGTCAGGGTGCCGATCTGGTTGATCTTGATGAGGATCGAATTGGCAATGCGCTTGTCGATGCCTTCTTTCAGGATCTTGGTGTTGGTCACGAACAGGTCATCACCCACCAGTTGCACCTTGCCGCCCAGGCGATCGGTCAGGATCTTCCAGCCGTCCCAGTCGCCCTCGTGCATGCCGTCTTCGATGCTGATGATGGGGTACTTGTCGACCCAGGTGGCAAGCATGTCGGTCCACTGCTGGGCCGTGAGCTTGATACCGCCTTCACCTTCCAGAACATACAGGCCGTCTTTGTAGAACTCGCTGGCCGCGCAATCCAGGCCCAGGGCGATCTGCTCGCCAGCGGTGTATCCGGCGGCATCAATGGCCTGCAGGATCAGCTGGATCGCAGCTTCGTGGTTTTCCACGCTGGGGGCAAAGCCGCCCTCATCACCCACGGCGGTACTCATGCCCTTGTCGTGAATGATTTTTTTCAGTGCGTGGAACACCTCGGCGCCCCAGCGCACGGCCTCGCGGAAGGTGGGAGCACCCACGGGGATGATCATGAACTCCTGCAGGTCCAGGCTGTTGTTGGCGTGTGCGCCGCCGTTGATCACGTTCATCATGGGAACGGGCAACTGCACGCTGCCCATACCGCCCAGATAGCGGTACAGCGGCAGGCCGGATTCCTCGGCCGCTGCGCGTGCCACGGCCATCGAAACAGCCAGCATGGCGTTGGCGCCCAGGCGGCTCTTGTTGTCGGTGCCGTCCAAATCGATGAGGGTCTTGTCCAGGAAGGCCTGCTCGGAGGCATCGAGACCCAGCACGGCTTCGGAAATGTCGGTGTTGATGTGCTCGACGGCCTTGAGCACGCCTTTGCCCAGGTAGCGGCTCTTGTCGCCATCACGCAGCTCGATGGCTTCGCGGCTGCCAGTGGATGCGCCCGAGGGCACTGCGGCGCGGCCCATCACGCCCGATTCCAGCAGCACGTCACATTCGACGGTGGGGTTGCCGCGGCTGTCCAGCACTTCGCGGCCTACGATGTCAACAATGGCACTCATGGTCTTCCTTCAGGTTTTGGAGATTCATCCAGACGGGCAGGATGTTTTAGGCTAAAACTTTCTTCGGTGGCGCGTCTGTCGTCATTTTATGCTACCGATTTGATAGTAAATTGGCGAGTCGGTTCGAACCCGGTACGAACCGACAGGCTGTCAGACGCCTTCGACGCACACCATGCGCATGATGGCCGCGCCCTCGCGTGCTGCCTTGGCTTTTTGGTATTCGGGGGTGTCGTAGAACGCACGGGCAGCCTCAAAGCTCGGAAATTTCAGGATCACGGTGCGCCCCGGGTTCCAGTCGCCTTCCAGCACTTCGACCTTTCCGCCGCGCACGCACACTTCGGCACCATGGGCCTGCATGGCCAGCGTACTCCATTTGCGGTATTCGTCGTACTGTGTGGGGTTGGTGACCGTGACCGATGCGATGACGTAACCACTGCTCATGTTCTCAGGCTCCAAAACTGTTTTCAAGGAATCCGCGCTGCTTGGTGACCTCATCCAGCGCCACCAGGGTTTCCAGCAGCGCTTTCATGTGCCTCAGGGGCACGGCGTTGGGGCCGTCCGACCAGGCCTCGGCGGGCCGTGGATGGGTTTCCATGAAAAGCCCTGCCACACCCGCCGCCACACCCGCACGGGCCAGCACCGGCACCATCTCGCGCGCGCCGCCGCTCACGGCGCCCAGGCCACCGGGCTTTTGCACCGAGTGGGTCACATCAAAGACCACCGGCGCGCCAGAGTTTCGCATCTCGGCCAGGCTGGTCATGTCGGCGACGAGGTTGTTGTAGCCAAAGCTCACGCCGCGCTCGCAGGCCAGGAACCGGTCTTGTGACAGGCCCGCCTCGCGGGCAGCCTCGCGCGCCTTGTCAATGACGTTCTTCATGTCCCAGGGTGCCAGGAACTGCCCCTTTTTGATGTTGACCGGTTTGCCGCTTTGCGCCACGGCGCGGATAAAGTCCGTCTGGCGGCACAGGAAGGCTGGGGTTTGCAGCACGTCGACCACGCTGGCCACTTCGGCCACTTGCGAGGTGTCGTGCACATCGGTGAGGATGGGCAACTGCAGCTGGCGGCGCACTTCATCAAGGATCTTGAGGCCCGCATCCATGCCCACGCCACGCTTGCTGGCGCCGGATGAGCGGTTCGCCTTGTCGAACGAGCCCTTGTAGATCAGTGGTATGCCCAGCGGCGCGCAGGCTTGCTTGAGCTGGCCCGCCACCTCGAGCGACATTTCCAGACCCTCGATCGAGCAGGTACCCGCGATCAGGAAAAATCGCTCATGGAGGCCGACAGGAAACCCGCAGAGATTCATCGTCAAGTCCTCAGGCTTTGGCCACTGCGGCCTGCTGGTGTTCCACTGCGGCCTTGATGAAAGCATTGAACAGCGGGTGGCCGTTCCAGGGCGTGGACTTGAACTCGGGGTGGAACTGCACGCCGATGAACCACGGATGCACGCTTGGGGGCAGCTCGACGATCTCGGTGAGCTGCTCGCGCTGCGTCAGCGCCGAGATCACCAGGCCCGCCTTGCGCAGCTGCTCTAGGTAGTTCACGTTGGCTTCATAGCGGTGACGGTGGCGCTCGGTCACCACGTCGCCGTAGATGCTGTGCGCCAGCGTGCCCTTGGCCACGTCGGAGGTCTGCGCGCCCAGGCGCATGGTGCCACCGAGGTCGGAATTGGCGTCGCGCGTCTTGATGGTGCCGTCGGCATCTTTCCACTCGGTGATCAGCGCGATCACGGGGTGGGGCGTGGCCGGATCGAACTCCGTGCTATTGGCGTTGGCCAGGCCCGCCACATGGCGGGCGTACTCGATGGTGGCCACCTGCATGCCCAGGCAGATGCCCAGGTAGGGCACTTTGTGCTCGCGGGCGAACTGGGCGGCGGCGATCTTGCCTTCCACCCCGCGCTGACCGAAGCCGCCAGGCACCAGGATCGCGTCGTACTGTGCGAGCTTCGCGGCGGCGTCCGGGCCCTCGATGATCTCGGAGTCGATGTGGTCGATCTTCACGCGCACATGGTTGCGCATGCCAGCATGGCGCAAGGCTTCATTGACCGATTTGTAGCTGTCCGACAGGTCCACATATTTGCCAACCATGCCGATGGTGACTTCGCCCTGGGGGTGCTCGGTTTCATGCACCAGATCGTCCCAGCGCTTGAGGCTGGTGGGCGGCGTGTTCAGGCGCAGCTTGTCGCAGATCAGGCCATCGAGGCCCTGCTCGTGCAGCATGCGCGGCACCTTGTAGATCGTGTCCACGTCCCACATGCTGATCACGCCCCACTCAGGCACGTTGGTGAACAGCGAAATTTTGGCGCGTTCCTCGTCGGGAATGCGGCGGTCGGCGCGGCACAACAGGGCGTCAGCCTGGATGCCAATCTCGCGCAGCTTTTGCACCGTGTGCTGCGTGGGCTTGGTCTTGAGCTCGCCTGCCGCGGCAATCCATGGCAGGTAGGTCAGGTGCACGAAGGCCGCGTTGTTCGGGCCCATGCGCAGGCTCATCTGGCGCACGGCTTCCAGGAATGGCAGCGATTCGATATCGCCCACCGTGCCGCCGATCTCAACGATGGCGACGTCCACTGCGTCGGGCGTACCGATGCCCGCGCCGCGCTTGATGAAGTCCTGAATCTCGTTGGTGACGTGGGGAATGACCTGCACGGTCTTGCCCAGGTAGTCGCCGCGGCGTTCCTTCTCCAGTACGGATTGGTAGATCTTGCCCGTGGTGAAGTTGTTGGTGCGCTTCATGCGCGTTTCGATGAAACGCTCATAGTGGCCAAGGTCAAGATCGGTTTCCGCGCCGTCATCGGTCACGAACACCTCGCCGTGCTGGAACGGCGACATGGTTCCCGGATCCACGTTGATGTAGGGGTCCAGCTTGATGAGGGTGACTTTGAGACCGCGCGATTCAAGGATCGCGGCAAGCGAGGCTGAGGCGATTCCCTTGCCCAGGGAAGACACCACACCGCCGGTGACGAAGACGAATTTGGTCATGTCTGAAGGGGGACTCTCGGAACCTGTAGCGGCGACGGCATCTGCACGACTTGCGCGGCCTGCTGCCAATGCCTGCAATGCTTGGGCCATCGCTGCAATGGACGTCTGACCGCCGGTCTTGAGCCGACGCGCCAGCGAACGCTACAGGTTTCGAGAGTCCCCCTGGTGGTGGGAAATGAGAATTATAGATGGCGGCCCCGGCCAGATTGGCGGCAACGGGGCTGCGGCCCGCGTGCAATGCTCTCGTGCGGCCGGGGCTCGCTGGGCGCGCCCGCCACAAGCACCCTTCTGCTAAATTCGTCGAATGAACGAGCTAGCTGGAAAACACATTGTCCTGGGCCTGAGCGGTGGCGTGGCCTGCTACAAGGCCGCAGACTTGTGCCGCCAACTCATCAAGGAAGGCGCCACCGTGCAGGTGGTGATGACCGAAGCGGCAGGGCAGTTCATCACGCCCGTGACCATGCAGGCCCTGTCGGGCCGTCCGGTGTATGGCTCGCAATGGGATGCGCGTGAGCCCAACAACATGCCCCACATCAACCTCAGCCGGGATGCCGATGCCATCGTCATCGCGCCCTGCAGCGCGGATTTTGTCGCGCGCCTTGCCCAGGGCCGGGCCGACGAGCTGCTCAGCCTGCTGTGCCTCGCGCGGCCAGCGGCCAGCGTCCCGCTGCTGCTGGCCCCTGCCATGAACCGGGAGATGTGGTCGCATCCGGCCACGCAGCGCAACCTGCAGCAGGTAGCGCGCGACGGCGCGTTGGTGCTGGGGGTGGGCCATGGCGACCAGGCCTGCGGCGAAACGGGCGACGGCCGGATGCTGGAGCCGCACGAACTGCTCGATGAACTGGTGGCGAGTTTGACCCCCAAGGTGCTGGCGGGTCACACGGTGCTGGTCACGGCCGGACCCACGTTCGAAGCGATCGACCCCGTGCGGGGCATCACCAACCTGTCCAGTGGCAAGATGGGTTTTGCCCTGGCGCGCGCTGCGCGCGAGGCGGGTGCCGATGTGACGTTGGTCGCAGGCCCGGTGCACCTGGAAACCCCGCGCGGTGTGCGCCGTGTGGACGTGAGGTCGGCCGTGGAAATGGCTGAGGCGGTTCATGCGTTGGTGGCTGATGCGACGATATTCGTGGCAACCGCCGCAGTGGCAGATTGGCGCCCCGCGTCACCGTCCACCCAAAAAATCAAGAAAGATGGTTCTGGCAACACGCCGGCGCTGGCTTTTGTGGAGAACCCCGACATCCTGGCTGCGGTGGCCCAGTCTCCCAGGGCCCAGGCGGGCGAGCTGCTGTGCGTGGGCTTTGCTGCCGAAAGCCACGACCTGATTGCGCACGCCACGGCCAAGCGCCAGCGCAAGGGGGTGCCCCTGCTGGTGGGAAACATCGGGCCTGCCACCTTTGGCCAGGATGACAATGCCTTGGTGCTCGTGGATGCCAATGGTCACCGTGAACTGCCACGGGCGCCCAAGCGCGTGCTTGCACGGCAACTAATCGAGGACATCGCTGCGCGCTGCCGCTGATGCGTGCGTGTTGCCAGCCTGACCGCTGGGCTCTCGCTATGGGAGGCGGCCGGGACGGTATGGCATACCGATGCTCGCAGCCCACTGGGCACCCCATGCGCTCCCTGGGGCTGCCGGGGCACACCGAACAAGACTTGAACAGGATGACTATGAAAATCGATGTGAAGATTCTGGATCCGCGCATGGCGAACCAGCTGCCTACCTATGCCACATCCGGCAGTGCCGGGCTTGACCTGCGCGCCTGCCTGGACCAGCCACTGACCTTGCCGCCCAACGCATGGCAGCTCGTGCCCACCGGTATCGCGGTGTTCATCAAAGACCCTGGATACGCCGCGCTCATCCTGCCGCGTTCGGGCCTGGGCCACAAGCACGGCATTGTTCTGGGGAATTTGGTCGGTCTGATCGACAGCGACTATCAGGGGCAGCTCATGGTGAGTGCCTGGAACCGAAGCCCGGTCGCCTTCACCCTCGAGCCGATGGAGCGTCTGGCGCAGCTCGTCATCGTGCCGGTGGTGCAGGCCGAGTTCAACGTGGTTGATGAATTCGTCGCCACCGAGCGCGGCGAGGGCGGCTACGGCTCCACGGGCAAGGCCTGACGGCTGGGTCGAAAACGGCGGGGTCTTGCGCGGCATGGCCTTGCTCGACACTGGCGGTGTACGTAGGCTTACAACTTCGCGCATCCCGGGTGCCTGGTGCACGCTGCTTGCGTTGTTAAATGACGTTTTCGGTATCGGGCAGGATTTTCGCTGGCCCGGCGCGCGCTCATCCCCTCCAGGAGAATCGAATGCAACAGCACATTGTTTCCCCCAGCCGTTCTGCGAGCACCCTTCGGCCCTCCCGGTGGCTTGGGCTGGCTGGCGCGCTAGCGCTTTCCATGCCCCTTGCTGGCTGCGGCCACAACAGGCATTCCCAGGGCCCGCAGTACGGGTACGGCGGCTATACGACCCCGGCGCCGGCTTACCCGAATAGCGCGTACGCTACCGAATATGGCCGGGTGGCCAACATTGAAGTGCTGCAAGGCTACTCTCAAGGCGGTACCAGCGGCGCAGGCGCGGTGATTGGCGCCCTGGTGGGGGGCGTACTGGGCAATCAGGTGGGCGGAGGCTCAGGCCGCGCCGCAGCCACGGCCATCGGGGTGCTGGGCGGTGCCGTTGCCGGCAATGCCTTGGAAAGTCGAAACAACAGTCAGGACCTCGAGCGGCGGTACCGGGTGTCGATCCAGCTGGACCAGGGAGGCTACCGTGCGTATGACGTAAGCCACCCGGGTGACCTGCGGGTGGGCGACCGTGTTCGTCTGTACAACGGGCAAATTTCTCGCTACTAGGAGCCTGTCGGACTTGGAAATCGTCGGCTGCAAATCGACCGCAGCGGTCCATTTTTAACCGCCTTTTTGCCCCATAGCTCGGCTATGGGGCTGCAAATTCGGCAAAAACTGTCCTCGCTGGGGCCGATTTTCGCTTT
>NZ_JBKDRI010000091.1:0-16033 GCF_046341535.1 Acidovorax sp.
CAGGGCATGATGAGCGTATATCTGGGGTGCCGGTCGGGTTTGTTGCGTTGAAATGGCCGGACTGGGGGTGAATATCGGGGTTTCTCTGCCCGGTTTCTGTGCGATTACGGAACCCGGGGGATTGGGGTCACGGATTCAGGACCATGCCAGAGCGCATGCATCAAACCGATGCAGCGCCTGGCCCAAAACGCCTAACAGGTCTTCGCGATCCTCGTCGCCCAGTACGATGGGCTCGCGCCGGTCGCCCCGAGAAGTCACGTAATACACAGCGCCGGGGAACTCGATGCGCAAGGGTCTTGCCATACTCACAAACTCCGCCGAGTTGGATGGAAGGGAAGTTTGTGCGGAGGGGAGGCAAAAGGCAAGACCTGACCCCGTTGGTCCGTGACCCCGTTGGTCCGTTTGCCGCCCGATGTGCTGGAGTGGCTCAATCCACAGCAGCGGATGTCGTACTATTTTTCTGCGGATGGTGCAGACGCTGTACTGCCAGGCGTGCTGCCACCAAGTCACTGAGCCCCACGCCCACGGCCTTAAACAGCATCACATCTTTGGCCGCGCTGCGCCAAGGCGTCCTAGAAGCCAGCATCTGCGCCAAATCGGCAATGCGTTCCATGTCGAGGCTTTGGTCGGCCAGCCCTTGCACAATCTCGCCCGCCTCTACCAAACTTTGGGGCTTCCACTCCACGATGACGCGGTTGCTGCGCAGGCGCGTGGTGGCGTCTATTTCGCTGCCGTTGGGCAAGCTCGTGCCCACGGCACACACACAGGCACCGCCTTTGAGCCATGCCCCATCAAACACGGGCTCTTTCGAACGCGTAATGGTCACCACCAAATCTGCGCCAGTGACCGCTACCTGGGGCGAAGTTTGGTAAACCTCCACGCCCAGTTGTGCCGCCAGTAGCGCACAGCTGCTGGCCACATCGGCGGTATCCACCACCGCAATTTCTTGAAAATTCAAGGCGGCTTGCAAGGCTTCCAAGTGGGTTCTTCCTTGAATTCCCAGGCCAAACAGGGCCAACTTCTTAGCGCCAGGATTCACTGTTTCACGGGCGACCCAAGTGGTCATAGCGGCCGTTCTGGCGCGGGTGATCTCGCCTGCAGGCATGACGTGGTGCTCGCCCGTGGCCAAGTCAAACAAGTTGAGTAAAAAGTTGAACTGCCCTTGCACACTGGTGTAGGTTTTGTAGGCGGCTACTTTGCGGCTCTCCCATACCGCCCCCATGCCGCTGAGTTTGTAGCTGCCGCAGTCAATGCGCTGGCGCACTTGTATGGCGGCGTCGCCTGTGCGCAAAGACTCGAATGCTAGGGGCAAGTCTTGCAACACATCCTGCCAGGTTATGACCTGGCCCACTTGCGCATCAGTGTAGGTAAAAATCATCGTGCATAGTCGTAGTCTTGAGTCTGCATCGTAAGTGGATTCGCCGCTACCAAGCCATCACAAATGCACAAGGCAAATAACGGGAAGTTATGGCTTTTATTGCGCATGTCGATGACGATCAGGTCATTGCCGCCGCTGTCGCAGCGCGCGCCGATCTGATCGTCTCGGGGGATCTCAAGCATCTGCTGCCCCTGGGCAGTCATCAGGGCATCGACATCGTCGATGCGGCTGAGGCGGTCAGGCGCATCGCAGCGGGCGCATAGAACAACGCCCGCGCAGGGCGGGCGTTGTCGTGTTCGCGAACGGCTACTCGTGTGGCGAGTCCATCTTGTCGAGAAGCGCCCCCACCTCTTTCAGTAGAGCAGCTACGCGCGCACGATCCGCACCGATCCGGGTCTCGAACTCGAACACTGCAATTCCATTGCAAACTTCGTTGAGCGCAGCGTTCACGAAGTGCTGCACGCAGGTTTACACGCGCTTGCGGTATTCGCCGGTGCGGGTGTCGATTTCGATTTTGTCGCCCTGGCTCACGAACAGGGGTACGGGCACTTCAAAGCCGGTGGCGATTTTGGCGGGCTTCATGACCTTGCCGGACGTGTCGCCCTTGACGGCAGGTTCGGTCCAGGTGATTTCGCGCTCGACGCTGGTGGGCAGTTCGACCGAGATGGCCTTGCCGTCGTAGAACACCACTTCAACAGCCATGCCGTCTTCCAGGTAGTTCAGCGAGTCGCCCATGTTCTCGGCTTCCACTTCGTACTGGTTGTACTCGGTGTCCATGCACACGTACATGGGGTCGGCAAAGTAGGAGTAGGTGCACTCCTTCTTGTCGAGGATGACGTTGTCGATCTTGTCGTCGGCCTTGAACACGACTTCAGTTCCGAAGTTGCCGATGAGGCTCTTGAGCTTCATGCGCACGGTGGCTGCACCGCGGCCGCCGCGGGCGTATTCGGTCTTCAGGACCACCATGGGGTCCTTGCCGTGCATGATGACGTTGCCGGCGCGGATTTCTTGAGCGATTTTCATAGCAGGTTGCTTGGGTTGGGGCCGCTCAACGCGGGGGCAGGAGGTCTTCTGGGGCTCAGAAGGCGCGCCGTGCCCATGCATGTTCTGCGGCAAAAGTGCGCAAGGCTGGGCACGGGTGTGCAGCGCCTGAATTGCGCAAAGCCTTGGATTTTACCGTTTTTCGGCTACAAACCGCAGGATTTGCGTGGTGAGGTCGTCTTGCGTCAGCAGGCGTTGCCGTGCCGCGCGCGCGCACATTGTCCACTCGGCCAGGGTGTCGTCATCGGGCCATTGCAGGCGCGCGCTGTCCAGCCCGTTCCAGGTGGCATGGAACCGCCGCAGCGATTGCGGGGCCTGCAGCCAGTCCAGAAAAGCCCAGAGTTTGTCGTGGTGGGCGTTGTCATGCTGCGGGTAGATGTGCCACACAAAGGCTTGGCCCGCCCACAGGGCACGCACCAGAGAGTCCTCGCCCCTTACGGCGTTGAAGTCGCAGGCCCACAGCAGCTCGTCAAACGCTGCCTGGGGCCGGTGGGGGATGTAGGACAAGGACAGCAGCCCCCGCTGGTCTTGTCGAAGCTGCTGCGTTGCGCTGCCTGTGGGCTCGCCCAGCGCGGCCCGAACAGCGGCTGTGGGCCGGCCAGGGGTGACCAGCAACTGGGTAGGCTGCAGCGCACACTGCTGTAGCAGGTTGCTGAGTGCAGGGGGCTCGTAACAGAACAGCGACACCCAGCGGGTGCCCGGCGCTTCGCCTGCCCCGTTGAACAGGGCCCGATGCTCTGCGCGCCAGACGCTGGGGTCAAACGCCTCGCGCTGCTCCATCAGGTGGGGCTCGCGCAGCAGGCCGCCGGTGCCCGCAGTGAAGCCGGGGTAGAAGAACCACCGCGTCCACCCCGACGCCGGGCCCGACAGGATGGGTGAGGGCAGGCGGTGGGTGCGCGCCACGTAAGCCTCTGCCGACAGGTACTCCAGATTGATCCAGACAGGCTTGGAGCGATTTTGCCCATGTGCGCCTGTGGAATTTATGCAATATGCTACAAATTCGGGAGCAATATCGCAGCCGAATGCCTCCACCATCACATCGGTTGGCGTCTCGTTCGGCCCCGGCGGCGGCGCGCCCCAGGGGCGTACCTCCACCCCGGGGCAGCCACCAGGGGCCATCCATTGCAGCGCCGATGCATCGTCCACCCAGAGGCGCACGCGGTGTCCCAGGCCCGCCAATTGCGCCACCAGACGCCAGCACACGCCGATGTCGCCAAAGTTGTCGATCACGCGACAGAACACATCCCATTGCAGGGTAGGAAGGGGGCGGTGCATGGTCATGGGGCGGGTGGAGGTGGTTGCGAGCGCAGGTCGGCCGCCAGCCGCCGCGCCACGCTGAAGAAAGATTCTTGCAAGCGCACGCACAGCACAAGCCCTGCAGCTGTTGCCTGCCGATTTTGACGCCATCCGCGCAAGACAGTTGCCCCGCTGAATGTGGGCAAGCCAGTGTCACCCATCGCGACCGAAGCCCAAGCCATGACCCCTGCGAGTCCGATGCTCCGGCGCTTCTTCATAGATGTTTGCGCGTGTTGGATAAACGCCAGCCGCTGTTGATTTGATGGCGACTCAGCCCGGCCGCGCGCACAGCCACAATACGCGCATGTCTGACGTGCATTCCGAAGAGATCCTGGCGCAGGTGGCCGCGCTGCCGCCATTGCCGGGGGTGTACCGCTATTTCGACGCCCAGGGCGCGCTGTTGTATGTGGGCAAGGCCCGGCACCTCAAGCGCCGCGTGTCCAGCTACTTCACCAAGAACCATGGGGGGACGCGGATCGGCCACATGGTCAGCAAGATTGCGCGGCTGGAGACCACGGTGGTGCGCTCCGAGGCCGAGGCGCTGCTGCTGGAAAACAACCTGATCAAGACACTGAACCCCAAGTTCAACATTCTGTTCAGGGACGACAAGAGCTACCCCTACCTCAAGATCACTGGCACCGAGGGCGCTGCGGGCGATGCGCTGGGCCAAGTGTTTCCGCGCATGGCCTACTACCGCGGCGCGGTGGACAAGAAGCACCGCTATTTCGGGCCGTACCCCAGCGCCTGGGCGGTCAAGGAGACCATCCAGTTGCTGCAAAAGGTGTTTCGCCTGCGCACCTGTGAAGACACCGTGTTTGCCAACCGAACGCGGCCATGCCTGCTCTACCAGATCAAACGCTGCACCGGGCCCTGCGTGGATTTGATTTCGCGCCAGGCCTATGCGGCGGATGTGCAGCACGCTGAGGCTTTGTTGCGTGGCGAGACGCAGGAGGTGCTGCGTGCCTTGGAGGCGCGCATGATGGCGCACTCGGACCGCCTGGAGTTCGAGCAGGCGGCCGACGTGCGCAACCAGATCCAGGCGCTGTCTCGGGTGCTGCACCAGCAGTCCATCGAGATTGCCGATGACAGGGATGTGGACGTGCTGGCCGTGCGGGTGCAGGGCGGCCGCGCTTGTGTGAACCTGGCCATGGTGCGTGGGGGGCGGCACCTGGGTGACCGGCCGTACTTCCCTGTGCATGTGGAAGATGCTGCCGCCATCTTCGAAGAAGAGCCCGAGCAGGGCGCGCCCGGATCGTCAGCCGCAGATGCGCCCGAGGATGGTGCCGCTGGGGCGCCTGATGGGCACGGCGAGTGCAACCTGGCCGCCCCGCAGGAGCGACGCGCCCCCAAACCGGTCGAGGTGCAGGTGCTCGAAGCCTTCATTGCCCAACACTATCTCGGGGTGCCGGTGCCCCCCGTGCTGGTCACCAGCGAGCCGGTGGACAAGGGTCTGCTGCAGGCGCTGGGTGAGCAGTGCGGGACCCGCGTGACTGCGGTGCACCAGCCGCGCGAGCAACGCCGCGCCTGGCTGGACATGGCGCAAAAGAATGCCGACCTGCAGCTGGCCCGGCTGCTGGCCGAGGAAGGCTCGCAGCAGGCCCGCACCCGGGCCCTGGCCGAGGCGCTGGACCTGCCGCCTGATGAGCTGGACCTGCTCACCATCGAGTGTTTTGACATCTCGCACACGGCGGGCGAATCGACGCAGGCCTCGTGCGTGGTGTTTCACCACCACAAGATGCAGAGCAGCGAATACCGTCGCTACAAGATCGAGGGCATTACAGGGGGCGACGACTATGCTGCCATGCGCCAGGTACTCACCCGCCGCTACAGCAAGGTGGCTGATGCTGCCCGCGAGGCGGGTGGCATCGACTTTGCCGCCCATCCTGCCCCGGGGGGCGATGAAGCTGTCAAGCCCAAGGGCGTGGCGCGGCTGCCCGACCTGGTACTGATCGACGGTGGCAAGGGCCAGGTCAGCGTGGCGCGGGAAGTGTTTACGTCGCTGGGGCTGGACCTTTCGCGCATCGTCGGCGTTGAAAAAGGCGAGGGCCGCAAGGTCGGGCTGGAAGAGCTCGTGTTCGCCGATGGCCGCGAGAAGGTCTACCTGGGCAAGGATTCGGCAGCGCTCATGCTGGTGGCCCAGATCCGCGACGAGGCCCACCGTTTTGCCATCACGGGCATGCGTGCGGCACGCGCCAAAGTGCGCGTGGGCGGAAGTCAACTGGAGGAGATACCCGGCGTCGGCCCCAAGAAGCGCGCGCGGCTTCTGCAGCGCTTTGGCGGCGTTCGTGGCGTGGCCTCGGCCAGCATGGAAGACCTGGCCACGGTCGAGGGCATATCGCGCGAACTGGCCGAAGAAATCTACCGGGCCTTGCGCTGAACCTGCACGCCGAGGCGGCAGGCAGCGCAGTTGCCGTCGCGTTGCCGTACCGGGAGCAGCGCTCCGTCAGGCTCCGTCGCAGTTGCTGGCTGACTGCGTGCCGCGCAAGCGCCGGACCGCACTTCAGTCATGACACAATCATCCTCATGTTCTGGACGATCCCCACCCTGATGACCTGGACGCGCATCGTCGCGATACCTTTGATCGTGGGGGTGTTCTATGCACCTATTGACCCCGCCACGCGCAACCTGATTGCCACGGTGATGTTTGTGGTGTTTGCCGCCACGGACTGGCTGGACGGCTACCTTGCGCGCAAGTTGAACCAGACTTCGTCATTCGGCGCTTTTCTCGATCCGGTGGCAGACAAGTTTTTGGTGTGCGCGTCGCTGCTGGTTCTGGTGCATCTGCAGCGCGCAGACGTCTTTGTGGCGCTCATCATCATCGGGCGCGAGATAGCGATATCGGCCTTGCGCGAATGGATGGCGCAGATTGGCGCCAGCAAAAGCGTGGCTGTGCACATGATTGGCAAGGTCAAGACCACAGTCCAGATGGTGGCCATCCCCTTCCTGCTGTACGACGGTCGCCTTTTTGGCGTGGTGGATACGGGCGTCTGGGGGACGTGGCTGATATGGATATCGGCCGTGCTGACGGTGTGGTCGATGGTGTATTACCTGCAAAAGGCGCTGCCTGAGATCCGCGCACGCGTCAGATAAGCGTGTTGAGCGTCATGGGCTTCAGGGCGGCGGCTCCCCATGAACATCAAGCCATTGTTTCAGGAGCTATTTCATGGCCAAGCACCGCATCGCTGTGATTGCTGGCGACGGCATCGGCAAGGAAGTCATGCCCGAAGGCCTGCGCGTGATGGATGCTGCGGCCCGCCGCTTTGGCATTGACCTGCAGTTCGACCATTTCGATTTTTCAAGCTGGGATTACTACGCCAGGCACCGAAAGATGCTGCCCGACAACTGGAAGGACCAGATTGGCGGGCACGAGGCCATCTATTTCGGCGCGGTGGGCTGGCCCGAGAAGATTGCCGATCATGTTTCGCTGTGGGGTTCGCTGCTGCTGTTCCGGCGCGAGTTTGACCAGTACGTCAATTTGCGACCCGCGCGCCTGATGCCTGGCGTGATCGCGCCGGTGGTGCGCCGCGATGGCAGCCCGCGCATGCCCGGCGAGATCGACATGATGATCGTGCGCGAAAACACCGAAGGCGAGTACTCCAGCATCGGAGGCCGCATGTTCGAGGGCACCGCGCGCGAGATCGTGATGCAGGAAACCGTGATGTCCCGCCACGGTGTGGATCGCGTTCTGAAATTTGCGTTCGAGCTGGCCCGGTCACGCCCCAAAAAGCACCTGACCAGCGCCACCAAGTCCAACGGCATCGCCATCACCATGCCGTACTGGGACGAACGGGTGGCCGCGATGGCGCATGCATATCCCGATGTGACAGTGGACAAGTTCCATATCGACATCCTCACCGCGCACTTTGTGCAGCGCCCGGACATGTTTGACGTGGTGGTCGCCAGCAACCTGTTCGGCGACATCCTGTCCGACCTGGGGCCGGCCTGCACTGGCACGATCGGCATTGCGCCCAGCGCCAACCTCAATCCATCGCGCACCATGCCCTCACTGTTTGAGCCGGTGCACGGCTCGGCACCGGATATTGCTGGCAGGGGCATCGCCAACCCGATCGGCCAGATATGGTGCGGCGCGATGATGCTGGATTTTCTGGGCTACCGCGATGCCCACGATGCGGTGCTCGTCGCCATCGAGAAGGTTCTGAATCCGCATAGCGGCGCGCCGCGCACGCCGGACCTTGGGGGCAATGCAGGCACTGAGGATGTGGGGCGCGCGGTCGCCAGTGCGATCTGAGCATGACGCGACGCGAGGCGCCTGACGGACTTGGAGACCGTCGTCTGCCAATCGACCGCAATGGTCCATTTTTGGCGTCGCTGCTCTTCAAGAGCGCCGCCTTTTGCCCCATGGCTCGGCGATAGGGCTGCAAATTCTGCAAAAACTGCCCTTGCTGGGGTCGAATCTCGCTTTCGACGCTCCAGGTCCGGCGTGCTTATAGGCCGCGCTGCGCGGGTGCTGTCAATACGTAATGCTGCCCATACGGCGTGTATGCGACACGACAGCC
The DNA here is from genome assembly GCF_046341535.1 of Acidovorax sp. Lineage (GTDB taxonomy): Bacteria > Pseudomonadota > Gammaproteobacteria > Burkholderiales > Burkholderiaceae_C > Acidovorax. The sequence goes on from NZ_JBKDRI010000091.1 coordinate 8,233, forward strand.
TCGCACGCCCTGCCGCACCTTGAAATGCGACTAGAATCTGGGCGGTTTGCTGGCGCGAGACAACGTGTTGTATTGACACACGGAACTCAATGGCTTTACCCTCAAGCCGCGTCCACGCTGTTTTTGCCAACCATTACACCCCCAAATTCCGGCGACCTCCAAGGTAGCGCTTTGCTGTGTAAAAACCAGATTCCCCCGAGACAACCATCAACTCTTTCCCCGAGAGGCCTCTTGTGAACAAAACCGAATTGATCGAGCACATCGCTAACAACGCCGACATCTCCAAGGCCGCTGCCGCGCGTGCCCTGGAATCCACGATCGAGGCAGTCAAGAAGACTCTGAAGAAGGGCGGTACTGTCTCGCTCGTCGGTTTCGGCACCTTTGCCGTGGGCAAGCGCGCTGCGCGCACGGGTCGCAATCCCCGCACCGGAGCTACGATTAAAATCAAAGCTGCTAAAGTTCCGAAGTTCCGTCCTGGCAAGGCCCTCAAAGACGCCTTGAACTGACCTTCAAGTTCAGGTGGGGTCCTTAGCTCAGTTGGTAGAGCGGCTCCTTTACACGGAGTAGGTCGGCGGTTCGAGACCGTCAGGACCCACCATCACCGAACAAAGGCGAACACTTGTTCGCCTTTTGTTTTTTTGTCCTCTGAAAGATCGACCATGTTTGAAGCCATCCGCAAGCACTCCAAGATCGTCATGATCTTATTGTTCTTGCTGATCATTCCTTCGTTTGTGCTGGTGGGTATCGATTCCAACTACTTCACTGAAAAAAGCCCGGTAGTGGCCCGCGTCGATGGTGTCGATATCAAGCAGGCCGAGTGGGACAACGCGCATCGAATCGAAAGCGACCGTCTGCGTGCCCAGTCGCCTGGGGTAGATCCGAAGCTTCTGGACTCGCCACAGGCCCGATATGCCACCCTGGAGCGCATGGTTCGCGACCGAGTTCTCGCCGCGGCCGTGAAAGACATGCACTTGGCAACCACGGACGCGCGGCTGGCACGCAGCCTGCAGGAAATCCCTGCCATTGCCGGCCTGCGCCGTGCGGACGGCACACTCGACGCAGAGGCATACCGCAACCTGGTCGCAAGCCAGGGGCTGACTCCCGAGGGCTTTGAGGCCAACGTCCGCCAGGACCTTTCGATCAGTCAGGTGATGGGAGGCGTCATCAGCACGGCCTTTGGTACCAATGCCCAGGCCAAGGTGGCCATGGACGCCCTGTACGAGCGCCGCGAGGTGCAGGTGGTGCGCTTCAAGGCCCAGGATTTTGCGAGCAAGGTATCTCCTTCGGAGGCCGACCTGGAGGCTTACTACAAGGCGCATCCGGCCCGGTTTCAGCAACAGGAGCAGGCGTCCATCGAGTATGTTGTGCTCGACCTGGACGCCGTGCGCGCCGGCCTGACGCTCAATGAGGACGACCTGCGCAGCTATTACAAGGAAAACCTTGACCGCCTTGGCGGCAAGGAAGAGCGGCGCGCCAGTCACATCCTGGTCAATGCATCCAAAGATGCCTCCACCGCCGACCGCGAAAAAGCCATGGCTCGCGCAACGCAACTGCTGGAGCAGGTTCGCAAAACGCCTTCGAGCTTTGCCGATGTCGCCAAAAAATCGTCGGATGACACCGGTTCAGCCATTGCAGGCGGCGACCTGGGCTTTTTCGCGCGGGGCGCGATGGTCAAGCCGTTCGAGACGGAAGTCTTCGGGTTGAAAAAGGGTGAAATCAGCGATGTCGTGGAGACCGATTTCGGCTACCACGTCATCCAGCTCACCGACATCAAGACCCCGCGCCAACCGTCTTTCGAAGAGCTTCGCCCCACCCTGGAGGCCGAGCTCAAGCAACAGCAGGCACAACGCAAGTTTGCCGAGGTGGCAGAGGTTTTCTCCAACAGCGTGTACGAGCAGGCTGACAGCCTTCAGCCCGTGGCTGACAAACTCAAGCTCAAGCTTCAGGCTGCCACGGGTCTTACGCGCACGCCGGCCCCAGGCGCGCAGGGCGCCCTGGGCAATGCGAAGTTCATCGAGGCGCTGTTTTCAGCCGACTCGCTGGAGAACAAGCGCAATACCGAAGCCGTCGAAATCGGCCCCAGTCAGCTGGTCGCCGGACGGGTTGTGGCCTACACCCCTGCCAAGACCCTCCCGCTGGACGACGTGCGCCTTCGCGTGCGGGCGCTGTATGTGGCTGAAAAATCCGCCGAAATGGCGCGCCAGGAAGGTGCGGCGAAACTGGCTGCATGGAAGGCCGCCCCGGCAAGCGCCACGGGTTTGGGCGCAGCGCTGGAAATCTCGCGCGAACAGCCCCAGAACCTGCCCCGAACGATCGTTGACGCAGCGCTGCGCAGCCCCACCGATGCATTGCCAGGCTGGGTGGGCGTTGACCTTAGCGGCGAAGGCTATGCCGTGGTCAAGGTCAACCGGGTCATCGCACGCCAGGCGCCCGACCCCCAGCGAGCGTTTCAGGAGCGCCAGCAGTACGTGCAATGGTTGACCGCAGCTGAGGGTCTTGCCTATTACGAACTGCTCAAACAACGCTTCAAGGCTCAGATCAAGGCGCCCCGCCCAGCGGCAGTGGAGTAGGTGTCCGCAGAAAAGTGATCGGGGTTTTTCTTTGCTTGAAAATCCCGGGCTATAATCGCAGGCTACGGTGGCTGTAGCTCAGTTGGTAGAGTCCAGGATTGTGATTCCTGTTGTCGTGGGTTCGAGCCCCATCAGCCACCCCAAAAGATAAGGAAGCCCTGCTACCAGTAAGGTAGCGGGGTTTTTTCTTTTCTGTCCGTTGTAATACGGTTGCGGAGTTCGGGCCCCGGCACCATGCACAAAAAAAGCCCGTTGGTAGGGCTTCTGGGGTCGTTGGCCCAGCGCAAGCTCACAGGCGATCAGCGCCACGGAGTTGCTACGAACAGCAAAACGGAAGGACCGCGGTGTCAGAACTATTCTTCAAAGGCAAAGAGTTCGTTTTCAATCACCATTTGACGGTGCCCCATCGGCCGCTGGTGCCCGATCCGCAGAAGTCGGTGGGACAGCCGCGCTTGGACGGCAATCTCGTGATCCAGGGCGACAACCTCCATGCCCTCAAGTCGCTATTGCCGATGTACGCCGGTCGGGTGGACTGCGTGTTCATTGACCCGCCTTACAACACGGGAAATGAAGGTTGGTCGTACAACGACAATGTGAACAGCCCCATGCTGCAGGAGTGGCTGCGGTCCAATCCGATCGGGATTGAGGACGGGCTGAGGCACGACAAATGGTGCGCCATGATGTGGCCACGCTTGCGCCTGCTGCATGAATTGCTCAGCGACGCAGGCAGCATCTGGATCACGTTGGATGACAACGAGGTCCACAGGGCCAGGTCAATGCTGGACGGCATTTTTGGTGAGCATAATTTTGTTGCCACCTGCATCTGGCACAAGAATTACTCGCCAAAACCTTCTGCGCAGTATTTTTCCGAAGACCACGACTATCTGCTGGTCTATGCCAAAAAAAAGGAAGTCTGGCGTCCCAATCTCTTGGAGCGTACGGATGACATGAATGCGCGCTACTCCAATCCAGACAATGATGCGCGTGGTCCGTGGAAGCCAGGGGATCTATCTGCCCGTAACTATTACAGCGAAGGTGTGTATCCGATTACTTGCCCATCTGGGCGTGTGATCGATGGCCCGCCGGGTGGTAATTACTGGCGCGTCAAGGAGTCCAAATTCAAGGAAATGGATCGTGATGGCCGAATCTGGTGGGGTGAGGATGGGAACAACATTCCAGCGATAAAGCGGTTTCTTTCTGAGGTTAAGTCAGGTCGTGTTCCTCAGACTTTATGGGAGCATTCTGAAGTCGGCCACACACAGGATGCAAAGAAAGAACTGCTTAGTATTCTGGATTTCGAGCGTGCAGATGATGTGTTCGTGACGCCGAAGCCAGTTGCCCTGCTGAGTCGGATACTTGAGCTGGCCACCACTGAACACTCCATAGTGCTGGACTCTTTCGCGGGATCCGGCACCACTGGTCATGCGGTCCTGGCTGCTAACAAGTCCGACGGCGGTGACCGCAAGTTCATCCTCGTGGAGTGTGAGGGCTATGCCGATGCCTTGACGGCAGAGCGCCTGCGCAGAGTGATCAATGGCTATGCGTTCCAGGGGAATCATAGAACCGAATTGCTGAACAGGCCATTTACGTTCACCGACCTCAAGAAGGCCGACAAGCTGTTGGATGACATTGCGGCCATAGAGAACTTGGAAGGCTCGCAGTACGACAAGGTAGAGAAGAAGATCAAGGACGGCGTGCTTCTGGTTGAAGGTGTCAAGCAGATCGCCGAACGCATGGAAGGCCTGGGCGGCGAGTTCACTTACTGCACTTTGGGTGAGGCCGTAGACCTGGATCGAATGCTCACGGGCGAAGTACTGCCTTCGTTTGAGCAGTTGGGAGCTTTGCTGTTCCACATGGCCACTAACGAGGCGTTCAACCCCTCTGGCATGAGTGAGCAGGACGGCTACCTGGGCGAATCTGCCATCTATCACGTATGGCTGATTTACAAGCCTGCGTTGGATTTCCTCAAGTGCAAGGACGCCGCGCTGACACTGGCGAAAGCGCAGGCCTTAGTAGCGGCCAAGCCCGGAAAGCGCCATCTGGTCTTTGCGCCCGCCAAGTTCGTTTCTCAGAAGTTGCTGGACGAGGCCAAGGTGCCGGTGGAGTACGCTCCGCTGCCTTGGGCGCTGTACCGCGTCGATCGGGGCTGATGATGGCGATGCGCCAGCTTGAATACCAAACCAAGGCCCTGCAGCAACTGGATCGATATGTTTTGGCCCTCGCTCAGCAGAAGGTCAAGGCCGACAAAATTTCTGCCGCCAACGCGGTGGAAACGGACCCTGACCTGATTCGGCCAGTCCCTGACTTCACCGAGAAGGCCTGGGAGGCGTTGCGCGCAGATGGCTGGCTTCCAGCCTCGCGCGTTGGGCTGCCGTTTACCTCGCGCAAGGACGGCGTAGGTCGGCCTGTTCCCAATGTCGTCTTGAAAGTGCCCACAGGTGGCGGCAAGACGTTTCTGGGCGTGCAGTCCCTGGTGCCGATTTTTGCGCGCTATCTCTCGAAAGTGACGGGCTTGGTGCTGTGGGTCGTGCCGAACGAAGCGATCTACGCCCAGACCAAGGCGCAGTTCCTCAATCGCCAGCACCCCAACAGGCAGACCCTTGATCTGATTTCGGGGAACGCTGTTCGGATCCTCGAAAAAGACGATGTGCTGGACGCTCGCGACGTTGAGAGCCATCTTTGCCTGATGTTGCTCATGTTGCAGTCATCGAACCGCGAAAACAAAGAGTCCCTGAAGATGTTCAGGGACAGGGGCGATGTGCGCGGATTCTTTCCGCCAGAAGGAGATCAAGAGGCCCATGCGGTCGCCCTCAAGGCCACTCCCAACATGGATATCTACGATCTGGCAGGCTCGTCCTATCCGTGGCCACAGGTCAAGGATTCTTTGGGCAATGCGTTGCGGCTGATTCGCCCGGTGGTGGTCCTTGATGAGGGGCACAAGGCCATGTCTGCCCTGGCGGTTTCCACGTTGTACGGCTTCAATCCGTGTTTCGTGCTCGAGCTGACGGCCACTCCTAAGGACGTTGCTGCCAAGACCGGCAAGAACCCATTGCCAGCTCTGTATGCACCCGTCCTCGTGGAAGTTAGCGGCAAGGACCTGGACCGCGAGGGCATGATCAAGATGCCTTTGAACCTCGATCCGCGACAGGGGGCTGATTGGCACGCCACCTTGGCTGCAGCGGTCGAACGCATCCGCTCTTTGGACCAGACCGCGAGCAGTTTTCAGGCGGAATCTGGTCGCTACATCCGTCCCATCCTTCTGGTGCAAGTTCAACGCACGGGCAGTGACCAGCGCGATGGGGAACACATCCACGCGCTTGACGTTAAGGAGTGGCTGCTGTCCACGGCAGGCTTTGAAGAGCCTGAGATAGCGGTCAAGACGGCAGACACCAACGACCTGTCGGCGAACGAAAACCAGGATCTGATGAGTCCGATGAATCGCGTGAGGGTCATCATCACCAAACAAGCCTTGCAGGAAGGCTGGGACTGCCCCTTTGCCTATGTGCTATGCGCCTTGTCCGCCAGTTCCAATCTGTCGGCCATGACGCAGCTAATTGGGCGAATCCTGCGTCAGCCTCAAGCCTCACGGACGGGCATCGCCGCGTTGGATGAGTGCTACGTCATCACCCATCACGGGGAGACCTCCGAAGTGGTTGCGGCCATCAAGAGCGGCCTAGAAAGCGATGGCATGGGCGATCTGGTGCAAGAGGTCAAGTTGAGTAACGGGTCGAACTCACCCGGCGCGCGCAAGGTGAATCGTAGGCCCAGCTTTGCCAAGGCGGAGATTTTCTTGCCTCAGGTACTGCGTGTGGCAGACGGAGTGCAGCGCCCGCTGGACTACGAAGAAGACGTGCTGTTTTCGGTGGATTGGGCAGGGCTTGAAGTGGCGCCGTTCGTTGCCAAGATCCCGGACAACGCTTCAGGTGCAGAGCGCCAGATGCGGCGCATATCGCTCGCTGACAGCGGTGATCAGCGCATCGTGGATGAAGTGACAGGCTTCAATGATGAGCGGCTGCGCTTCGATGTTACCTATGCCGTTCGGATGATTGGGGACGTCGTCTCGAACCCCTGGATCGGGCGGGACATTGTGGGCGCGGTGCGCGATGGCCTGACGGAACGCGGCTTCACAGAGGCCAAGCTCGGCAGCATCGCCAGTCTGGTCGTGGAGGAACTGCGCGCTTGGCTTGTGGAACAGCGAGACATCAAGGCGGAAGCCCTGTTTCGTGCGGAAGTGGCTGCTGGCCGCATTCAGTTCCGGCTGCGTTCCGATGGTCGCAATTGGCGGATGCCAATGGAGGCGGAGACTTACGAGCCGGAAGGCGCTGAACAGCTCGCTGGCAAGGATGGTTTACCCCTCACCAAGAGCATTTTTTCCCCGGTCTACAAGGGCGACTTCTCCAACCCGGATGAGCGGGACATTGCCGTTTATCTGGATGGCGAGGCCGCACTGCGTTGGTGGCATCGCAACGTCGCTCGCTCGAATTTTCACGTGCAGGGTTGGAAGCGCGAGCGCATCTACCCGGACTTCATCTTTGCCGTTCAGCATGATTCCAAAGATGACCGCTACGTGGTGCTGGAGATGAAGGGGGACCACCTGAAGGGTAACGATGACACGAGATATAAGCAAGCCGTCCTGCAGCTCATGTCAAATGCCTACAAGGTCGAGAACGTGGCGCGTGTCGGAGAACTGGAGCTCGTAGGGCAGTCGGGCGGCGTGGAAGTCGATTGCGACCTAGTGCTGTTCAAAGAGTGGAAGACGAAGCTTCCACCGAAGCTGCAGATTCAGAGCTAAGGAGGCCGCGTCTTGTCCTGTCTGTCATCGGCAAGGAGTCACATATGCGTGGAGTGTTCGGACTGGTTGGTTTGGTCGTGGTGTTGGCCATCGTGGGCATGCTGGCCAAAAAGCAGTTGACGGCCGCGCGCGCCCCGGCAGGTGCCGCTTCCGGTGCCGCAGCCGTCGCTACGGATGCGGCCCTGGAGCGGGCGGGCAATTTGCAAGAGCACAGCCGTCAGGTGCAAGAGCAAGTTCGCCAGCAGATGGAAGGGCTCATGCAGCAGGCGCGGCCGATGCCTGACAGTGAAAAGTGATGACGCGGATTCAACAACAAAGTGCATCGTTAAAAAGCTAGGTTGGCTCAGGAGGCATAGGATGTCCTCCCCGACCTAGCCGTCATGGAAAGACACGATGCCCTATACACACCTGAGCCGAGAACAACGATACCAAATTCATG
>NZ_JBKDRI010000092.1:0-52971 GCF_046341535.1 Acidovorax sp.
CGTCGGCTGTAAATCGACCGCAGCGGTCCATTTTTAACCGCCTTTTTGCCCCATAGCTCGGCTATGGGGCTGCAAATTCGGCAAAAACTGTCCTCGCTGGGGCCGATTTTCGCTTTCGACGCTCCAAGTCCGACAGGCTCCTCGGGTTGGGTCGGGTGGGCAGGTCACGGGTAGCGGCGAGACGACACCAGTCCAATCGTAGAGGGTGAATGAGGGTGTCGTCCCGAACACTGTGCGAAAAAAAGTAAACCTCGGGGGTCAGGGCGGCCTGATGCCCATGGCACAGGCGGTCTACCGGGTCGCAAAAGCACTGTTGTTGCCGCGCGTTTCGCGCCGGGCAGCGGCATTCCACGCCGCTGGCTGCGCATCTCGTCGCATGCCGGTGGCGGCAGCCCAGGGCGGCAGGCACAGTCCACCGCATCAACCGCTGACGACAAGAGCCCCACCATGCAAATCACACCCGCCCTCGCCATCCACCTTGCCGCCGCGCTGTCGGCGGTGGCCCTTGGCCCCATCGCGCTGTGGGCGCGCAAGGGTGCCCAGCAGCGCCCACGTCTGCACCGCGCCGCCGGTTATGCCTGGGTGACGGCCATGATCGCCACGGCCGTGTCGGCCCTGTTCATCAGCGGCAGCGTGGGGCCGCGCTGGGGCAGCTTCGGCATCATTCATCTGTTCATTCCTGTCACGCTCGGGATGCTGGTGGTGGCCTTTGTATCCCTGGCCCGCCGCAACATCGAGGGCCACAAGAGGACGATGCAGAACCTCTATATCAGTGCCTGCCTGGTCGCAGGGGCCTTCACGCTGCTGCCTGGCCGGTTTCTGGGCCATACCGTGTGGTCCGCGCTGAGCCTCATCTGACCGCCGCGCCGCGCAGTGACCCACAGTTTTCAAAGCAGGTTGACAGGACGGCCGCCGTCGGGCGCAACCACCTGCCTGGCAACCACCTTCTTTCACCTTGGATACCGAAATGGAGCCAACCATGAACCAACTCGCTACCGACTCTTTCCACGACCCGCTGGAGCGCCTGGCACGCCGACGCGCCCACGCCAAGCTGGGCTGGTATACCCATGCCTGCGTGTATGTCCTGGTCAACCTGGCACTGGTAGCCCTGGCCACCGCCAGCGGGCGCAACTGGGCGATCTTCCCCGCGCTGGGCTGGGGTCTGGGCCTTGCCGTTCATGGCGTTGTGGTCTTCATGCTGGCTGGCGGCAGCACGCTGCACGAGCGCATGGTGCAGGCCGAGCGCGAGCGCATTGCGCGCGGCGGGCGGGGCGGCTGAAGCCAGGGCACACCTAGAATGACACACTCACATCGTCTTTTTCATGACACCCGAAGACATCGAACAATTGGCCCGCAGGCGCGCCAATGCCAAGCTGGGCTGGTACATGCACGCGCTGGTCTTCGTGCTGGTCAATGCCGTGATTTTCATGATGTCGCGCTACGCCTTTGGCGACCGGCCCTGGTCGGTGTACCCGCTTCTGGGATGGGGCCTGGGGCTGGTGCTTCACGCCGTGTCCGTGTTTGTGCTGGGCAGCGGTAGCGGCTTTCGCGAGCGCATGGTGCATAAAGAGCGCGAGCGGCTGCAGCGCGAACGCGACAAAGGCTGAAAACAGATAGCCCCCATGGATATCGATTGGATCGCCAAGCTGCGGCATCTGCTGCAAATGATCGCCTTTTGTTTGGTCAACGCTGCCGTCCTCTACGCCTTCAGGCCCTACAAGCCTTACGAAATCCCGCTGATTTACTCGCTTGCTATCGGCCTCTTATCCTGGGCGCTGATCGACTTCGGTCGCCATTTTTTCCCGTCCAGCGATGCAACAGGCTGGCCTTCAGGTATGGCAGGGTTTGCCTTGCCCGTGGTGGGCAACTTGCTGGGATTCGTGGGGGGCACCTGGTTCGCCGACAACTGGTTCGGCTATTCAACATGGAGCGACACGGCCCAACTGCGCGTCTCTTTTTTGATAGCAATGCTTTCGGCGCTGGCGCTGACATTCTTCTTTTACGCCCGTGGCAAAAGCGCCTGGCTACAGGCCCAGGTGAGCGAAGTGCGCAGTCAGGCCAATCACGCCCGCCTGAAGCTGCTGGAAACCCAGCTCGAACCGCACATGCTGTTCAACACGCTGGCCAACCTGCGCGTGCTGATCGGCACCGACCCCGCACGCGCGCAGGACATGCTGGACCGCATGATTGCCTACCTGCGCGCCACGCTCGCCGCATCGCGCAGCACCGAACACCCGCTGGCCCATGAGTTCGACCGCCTGCGCGACTACCTGGAGCTGATGGCCGTGCGCATGGGCCCGCGACTGGCCTACACACTGGAGCTGCCCGACCAGCTCAAGGACGCGCCGGTTCCCCCGCTGCTGCTGCAGCCGCTGGTGGAAAACGCCATCCGCCACGGACTGGAGCCCAAGGTGGAGGGTGGCCACATCCTGGTGCGCGCAAGCCAAAGCCCTGCAGATGTCGGTCGGCCGGGTAAGCAACGCCTGGTCATCGAAGTCACCGATACCGGCGTGGGCCTTGCCCCGCACCTGCCTGCGGCGGCACCCGGGCAGAGCTTTGGCCTGGCGCAGGCACGCGAGCGCCTGGCCACCCTGTACGGCCCTGAAGGTACTATTGATTTGATAGCTACTGATGCAGGCGGGACAAGCGCGATGGTTGTTTTTCCCTTGATATCCTCGACCCCTCCATGACGCTGCCCGCGCCCCGAGCCCTGATCGCCGAGGACGAGCCCCTGCTGGCCGCCCAGCTGCAGCACGAACTGGCGCGTGCCTGGCCTGAACTGGCAGTGGTCGCCACGGTGGCCGACGGGCTTTCGGCGGTGCGACAGTCGTTGGAGCTGCGGCCCGATGTGCTGTTTTTCGACATTCGCATGCCCGGCCTGAGCGGGCTGGACGCCGCCGTGGAACTGGCCGATGCGTGGCAAGCGGGTCGGCCGTTCCCTGCCCTGGTCTTCGTCACGGCGTACGACCAGTACGCGGTGGAGGCGTTTGAGGCGCAGGCGGTGGACTACCTGCTCAAGCCAGTCCAGGGGACCCGCTTGCAAAAAACAGTACAAAAACTGCAGGCTACGCTTGCTGCGAATAGTTCTTTTGCTATTGATATTGAAGCAACCATGGCGCGCTTGCGTCACCTGCTGGAATCTGAGGCGCTGGGCGCGTCGCCCCGGCCCCCGTCACCCGCACCGGCAGCACCGTCTGCCACGGCACCGCTGACGCTGATCCAGGCCAGCCACGGCACGCAGATCCACATGGTGCCTGTGGCCGATGTGCTGTATTTCGAGGCGGCCGACAAGTACGTGCGCGTGCTGACCGCCGAGCGCGAATACCTCATCCGCACCCCGGTCAAGGAGCTGGTGGGCCAGCTCGATACCAGCGTGTTCTGGCAGGTGCACCGCGGCATCCTGGTGCGCGCCGCCAGCATCACCACGGTCACCCGGGATGAGTCCGGCAAACTGGCTCTGGCACTGGCCGGACGGTCTGAGCGCTTGCCGGTCAGCCGGCTCTACGCCCATTTGTTCAAGGCCATGTAGGGCGCTGCCCTCGGCAAGCCGCAGCCACACTGCGCTGACCACCAACCCAGGCCCGACTGGAAGGTGTCGGCCCATGCCATGGCCCCTGGCGGCCGACCAGACACGGCGCATGGCCTAAAATTGTCGTTTTACAACCTCCGCAGAGACCACCATGGGCAACAAGATCGTCACCGAAGCAGACCGCAAGCGCACTCCACAACCGACTCCCGTGCCCGGCTACACGCTGCGCACCCCGGGCCGTGGTCAGCGCGTCAGCCTGGAACGCGGCGTGGCCACCCGCAGCAAGAAGAACCCCGGCAAGCGCTCCCGCAAGGGCGGCTGACCAGCCGATCGCGCCGCGCCCCCAGGCGCTGGTTGTCATCCAAAAAGCGCCCTCTGACGAGGGCGTTTTGCTTTGGGTTCAGGCGCATCCGGTCAGCGGCGAGATGGGTTGTGCTCTAACATCGCGCTCATGATCACCCTGCATCACCTTGAAGCGTCGCGCTCGCAGCGCATCCTGTGGCTGCTCGAGGAACTGGGGGTCCCGTACGAGCTGAAAATCTATCAGCGCGACAAGCACACCAAGCTTGCGCCCGCAGCGCTCTCGAAAATCCATCCACTGGGCAAGTCACCCGTGATCACCGATGGCGACGCGGTGATCGCCGAGTCCGGCGCGATCATCGAGTACCTGGTGGAAACATACGGCGCACAGGCCCCTGCTGAACTGGCGCACCTGCAGCCCGTAGCGGGCACGCCCGAGCACCGGCAATGCCGCTTCTGGATGCACTATGCCGAAGGCTCCCTGATGAACTGGCTGCTCATGAAGCTCGTGTTCATGAGTATTCCATCCCAGCCCATGCCCTTCTTCGTCAAGCCGATCGCGCGGGCGCTGTGCACACAGGTGCAGGCCAAGCTGATCGACCCGAACCTGGACACTGCACTGGCTTTCATGGACAAGCAACTGGCCAGCCACGCCTGGTTTGCAGGGCCACACCTGACCATGGCCGACTTTCAAATGAGCTTTGCGGTGGAGGCAGCCCTGTCACGCACGAGCCACGGTGCGAGCCTGAGCCACCTGGTGGCCTACCGGGACCGCATGGTGGCGCGTCCCGCCTACCAACGCGCGGTGGCCAAGGGTGGGCCCGTGCTCATTGGTGTATGAACGGCACGGCAGCACCCGTCGCGCCAGATGCCCGGCCCGACGCCTACGGCGTGTTGTTCGTGTGCATGGGCAACATCTGCCGCAGCCCCACGGCCCACGGCGTGTTCCGTCATAGGGTGGCCACAGCCGGACTGGACGGCTGGGTGCGCGTGGATTCGGCGGGCACCCACAACTACCACCCGGGCGAGCCGCCCGACGAGCGCAGCCAGCGGCATGCCGCCCAGCGCGGCTATGTGCTGTCGGACCTGCGCGCAAGGCAGATCACAGAAAGCGACTTTGCGCGGTACGACCTGATCCTGGCGATGGACTGGGATAACCTGGCGCTGGCGCAGAACCTGTGCCCGCCCCGGCACCGGCCCAAGGTACGCCGCCTGACCGAATTTTGCGTGCGGCTGAACAGCCCCGTCGTTCCCGACCCGTACTACGGCGGCGCGCAGGGCTTCAACAAGGTGCTTGATCTGGTGGAAGACGCCTGTGCGGGCCTGCTGGCGCATGTGCAGCAACAGCTCGCCCGTCAGCCTGCGGGCTCCGCCCGACATTGACCGCGCGCGCTGGCGGGGCTGGCGGGGGTGGCACGGCCATTGGTCCGGCACACCCCATGGCTGCCCAGCCCGGAAGTTTCAAGGTCCTCCAGCGAAACGATGACGGTATGCCCTTGTGAGTGCGGTTTTATCGTGGTGTCGAGACTTGAGGTCGAGAGCACCGCCTTTTTGCCCCATAGCTCGGCTATGGGGCTGCAAATTCGGCAAAAACTGTCTTCGCTGGGGCCGATTTTCGCTTTCGACGCTCCAAGTCGGAAAGGCTCCGAATCTGCTTTCGCCAACAGTTACCTTGCAGTAACCCATCTGGAAAAACAATGGTGCAGCAGCCGGCGAATTCTCCCGGTCGCGATCACTCCAATCCTACCCAGGTACCCACCATGTCTTTCCGCACCAAGTCCCTTGTATGCGCCTCGTTCGCCGGTCTCTCCATGTTAGCCGCCATGCCAGTCGTCGCCCAAGATCGGTCCGGCCTGTATGTCAGCGCTTACGGCGGCAGCAGTTCATTGGCATCGACCAGCCTTACCGAATCTCGCGCAACCTCGTCCAGTGTGTCTGGCAGAGGCTCTTTTGGCACCGGAATCGGCCTGGGCGGAGCCTTCGGTTATCGCTATGGCAATGGTTGGGCGGCTGAACTGGCTTGGGATTACCGCAGCCATGATGTCAAGCGCATTGGTGGAACCCCAGTCCAGGGTGATTTCGCCTCCACGACAGCTTTCATCAACGGCTACTACCGTTTTCAGAAACTGGGCATTGTGCGACCGTTTGTTGGGGCGGGCGTGGGCTATGTCACCGAGATGGACATGGACCTCAGCCGCGACGGATCAGACAAGGAATACTCACGCCGGAGGGGTCTGGCCGTTCAAGCAATCTTGGGCGGCGAAGTGGATCTGACGGATCGCTGGAGTGTGAGTGCCGACCTGCGCTGGGCCAAGATGGGCAGCGGATCATTTAAGTCGACCTCTGCGGGCGCCACACTGAGCGGCAATCCCAAGTACCAGCCCATATCGGTCAATCTGGGACTAACCTACCAGTTTTAAGTGACACACATTGAGTTATGCCCCGGGTACTGCTTGTTGAAGACCATCCACGCATGGCTCAGGCCGTAGTCATCGCCTTGCGAGCTCAAGGCATCGCATGTGACACAGTGACCAACCTGGGTCATGCCGCAGCCTTCTTGGAAACCGTGCGATACGACGCGCTGATTCTGGATCGTGGTTTGCCCGACGGCGACGGGCTGTCGTTGCTGGCGCAGTTGCGCGCTCTTCGGCAGTCCACGCCCTGCCTGATCCTCACAGCCCGCGACGCTCTCGGCGATCGCGTGAGCGGACTCGAAAACGGAGCCGACGATTACCTGACCAAGCCCTTCGAAATGGCCGAACTGGTGGCAAGAACCAAAGCCTTGATGCGCCGCAACCAGCCATGGGCACCGGATGAAGCCTGTTTTTCTGACCTAAGAGTGTCGCCTCAGGCGAGCACGCTTTTTGTTGGCTCCTCATCCATCACCTTGTCACCCAGCGAGCTGCAGGTTCTCTTGACCCTGATTCGCAACGCGGGACAAGTGGTGCGCCGAGGTGCGCTGGAGTCAGCCGCCTGGGGCGCTTTTTCCGAGATAACGCCCAAGGCGCTGGACGTCGCTATCATGCGCCTGCGAGGCAAGCTGACAGCGCTTCAATCGGGCGTATCGATTGTCAACACAAAGGGCGTGGGCTATGCATTGGCGGTTCCTCAAGACACCTAGCCTCGCCCTGCGCCTGACCCTGGTGTTTTCCTTTTCGATCGCCATCGTAGCGGGCCTGTATCTGTCGGTTCAGGCCTTTCTCGTGCACCGCTTTGGCGACTTCATCACGCAGCAAAGCCTCATGGGCCAGACCCACGACATCGCCGAGGCGATTACCCTCGACGCGAACGGTGATCTGACCGTGCGGTTGCAGGGACAGGACGTCGAAAGCTTCGATGCATTTTTTGCGAACCTGAAGTACCGCGTTGTTTCCAGTGACGGCCAGGTCTTGGCGACCTCGGACAGCGACTTCAGCAGCCTATTGCCGGGTGTCTCCATGGATCAGCAAGATGAACGCTACTCGCGTACCGAGATCAATGGCAAACCTTTTCACGTAGTTTCCGTGCTCCATCGGGTTCAGGGTCGGGACTATTGGGTTCAGGTGGGCCGAAGTGACCGATTTGCCAGACTCGCCCAGGAGGCCATTGCCCCGGCCATTGCAGAAGCCGTGGGCATCATGGCCACCCTGGCGATTGGGGTGCTGGCCGTACTGAGCTACTGGGGTGTGCGCAGCGTGCTGCAGCCGATCCGTTTGGCCAGTCAGGCCGCACGCACGGTGGGGCAGAACAACTTGTCTGCAAGGATTCCGGTGGAGCCGCTGCCTGCCGAAATCCGGCCTCTGGTCATCGCGTTCAACGAAGTATTGGCGAGTCTGGAGGTCGCCTTCAATGCACAACAGCGGTTTTTTGCCAATGCCGCCCATGAGCTCAAGACGCCCATCGCCTTGCTGCGCGGTCAGTTGGAGGTTCAGGTCGACCGCATCCCTCCCCAAACCTTGGACGACGTCGACGCCCTTGGAAGAACCGTGAATCAGTTGCTGCACGTGGCAGAGGTCACGGGCGGACGTCCATTGAAGAAGCAACCGGTCTCGCTGGATGAGGTGACTCGACAAGTATGCGGATTTCTGTCGTGGCGCACGCAGAAAGCAGAAGTCAGCCTGCAGATCGTACGGGAGTCGCTTGACCTTGAGGTGATGGCCGATTCGGGAGAGCTATTTGTCCTGCTGAAAAACTTGGTTGAAAACGCAGTTGATCATTCACCCAAGGGCGGCACTGTTCGAATCAGCCTGACCCATGGTGGGGTCCGCGTTGAGGATGAAGGCCAAGGCGTGGCAGAGCATCAACGCAGCCAGATATTCGAACGATTCTGGAGGGCTGCGGACAACACGAAGCCGGGCTCCGGTCTGGGCCTGTCCATCTGCATGGAAGTGGCACGCGCTCACGGTTGGCAGTTGAAATGCAAGCCGTCAGTGCTCGGTGGAGCGCTCTTCGAACTGGACTTTGAAGCAACGGCGATTGATCATCACCTGCAGACCCTGAGCGCGAGGTGAGAGCAAGCGACAGGCGTCCAATTGACTCTCTAAACGGCTCCCACCCCATGGCAGCCGAAACACCAAGGCTCCCGCGACGACACGGCACAGCGTGCTCAGCGCACCCCACACACCAGCGTGCCCGGCTCGTTGTGGGCCAGCTCCCGCTCGTTCTTGGCCTGCGCCACTTCCATGTCGCGCGGCAGGGTCACTCCGTTCTTCACCGCCAGAATCTCGGCCATGACACTGACCGCGATCTCGGGCGGCGTCTTGCTGCCGATGTAGATGCCAATCGGCCCGCGCAGGCGGGCCAGGCTCGCCTCAGTCTGGCCGAAATGCTCCATCATGCGGGTGCGGCGGGCCTCGTTGTTGCGGCGTGAGCCGATGCCGCCCACGTAGAACGCCTCGGTGCCCAGCGCCTCCAGCAACGCCAGGTCATCGAGCTTGGGGTCGTGCGTGAGCGCCACCACGCAGCTTCGACGGTCGGGCTTGAAGGCCTGCACCACATCGTCGGGCATGTCACTGACGACCGTCGCCCCAGGCACGCTCCAGACGCCGCGGTACTCCTCGCGCGGATCGCAAACCGTCACGGCAAACCCGTTGAACAGGGCCATGGTGGCCAGGTATTCAGCGAGCTGACCGGCACCGATGAGCAGCATGCGGTACTCGGGGCCGAAGGTGTTGGTGATCTGCTGCGCATCGACCACCAGGTCGGCGGGCGCATCGGCCGGGTGCAGGCTGGCCACGCCATCGGCCAGTTGCACCGTGCGCCGCGTCAGACGCCCCGCCTCCAGCGCAGCGATCAGTTCGGCCAGGCACGCTGCATCGGGGTCGTACTCCAGCAGCAACTCCAGCGTGCCGCCGCAGGGCAGACCAAAGCGGTGGGCCTCGTCGGCCGTGATGCCGTACTTCACGAACGAAGGCGGGCCGCTGGGCATAACGCGATCGCCGGGCCAGGCCGCCCTGGAGCCTGCTGCACCAGCTGCATAGGCACGGGTGTGGCGGTCAATCAGGTCGTCTTCGATGCACCCCCCCGACACGGACCCCACCACTGCGCCGTCTTCGCACAGCGCCATGATCGAGCCCACCGGCCGGGGCGATGAACCCCAGGTGCGCACCACCGTCGCCAGCAACGCATGCCGGCCTGCTGCACGCCATCCGTGCAGGGTGCGCAACACCATCACATCCAGGTTTTCCATCCGTTGCCTCTGTGTGTGCAGAAATGAAGACAGGGGCCAAGGCCGCCGGGGGCATGCAATCGGGCCGCGCAGACCGCGTCAGCGGCTGAGCCACCAGCCCAAGGCGGCCAGCGCCGCTGCCCCAACGACCCAGACCCACACCGGCAGGCCTCGGCCATGATCCTGCGGGCCTCTCGACGCGGCCACGGCCTCGGCGTCAGACTGGGTGGGCGCACTGCCCGGGACGGTGGCTGGTGCCTCACGCGGGTGAAGGCGCTGCATCTCGTCGTCAAAACGCTTGAAGAAATCCTCGGCCATGGACTTGGCTGCACCATCGATGAGCCGCTGCCCCAGCTGCGCGATCTTGCCGCCCACCGTGGCGTGCACGGTGTATTGCAGCTCGCAGCCTGGCTGGCCAGCGCCGTCGGCTGACAGGGGCACCAGCACCACTTTGGCGTTGCCCTTACCAAAACCGGCCACGCCGCCCGAGCCATCGAACGCGATGGTGTAGCTCTGGGGCGCCACGATGTCTGACAGCGTGATCTTTCCGGCAAATTTGGCGGAGACCGGCCCGATCTTCAGCGCCATCGCCACGGCGTACTGGTGCTCGCCCGTGGGCTCGACCTTGTCGCAGCCGGGGATGCACCGCTTGAGCACGTCGGGGTTGTTAAGCGCGTCCCAGGCCTGTTGCTGGCTGACGGCGAGGGTGCGACTGGCTTGCATTTCCATGGTGAGATTCCGCTTGGGCTGTCGGTGTGATGGATGTGGGGGCTCAAAGGCGTTGGTGCAGCAGGCACAGGCGGGGGCAACCCTCAGCGCCGTCCCGTCGCGCGCAGCAACGCGACCAGGCTGGCGGCCAGATCTTGCAGGTGGGCCAGGTTATGCACCGCCACCATGCCGTGCGCATGCCGGTGCAGGGCTGCCGCGCCGCGCGCCGTGGGGGCATAAGCGTCAAAGCGCAGCAGCGGGTTGAGCCACAGCAGGCGGCCGCAGTGACGGCGCAGCCAGGCCAGCTCGCGCTCCAGCTCGTCTGGCGAGCCGGTATCCAGGCCATCACTGACCAGCAGCACCTGCGTGCGGCGGCCCACCAGGCGCCGGGCGTGGGCGGTACGCAGTTGCGCCAGGCAGGCACCAAGCCGGGTGCCGCCCGCGAAATCGGGGATGGCAAGGTTGGCGGCCTCCAGCATGGCATCGGTATCGGCAAGGCGGAACGCAGCGCCCAGGTCGGTGAGCGTGGTGCCGAACGCAAACACATCCCGGCGCACGCCGCCCCCCGCATGCCGCGCTGCCGTGGCGGCGTGCAAGAACGCCAGCAGCAGCCGGGTGTAGCGCTCCATGGAGCCAGAGACATCCACCAGCACCAACAGCGGCAACGGCTGCTGGCGGCGCTGCAGCAGGGGTACCCGCAGCAGTTCGCCACCGGTGCCCGCCGCCAGCCGCATGGCACCAGCCCAGTGCGGACGTTGCCCGCGCGCCCCCACAACAGTGCGGCGGGCCGCGTAGTGCGGCAGCGGCAGTGCGATGTCACGGGCCAGGCGCTCCACCAGCCGGTATTCGCTGGCCGACAGTTGATTGAAGTCGGCATGGCGCAGGCGCTGCAGTTCGCTGGCCGTCATGGCGGCGTCGAAATCGATGGTGTCGTCTTCTCGCGCAGCCGGAGCATTGCGGGCTGCACGCAGGGGGGCCAGCGCCTCGTTCACCCGGGGCCGCCGCCGGGCGGGCTGCGCTTTGGACTCAGCGCTGGGCAGCAGTTGCGCCAGCAGTTTCTGCGCCAACTCGGGGTTGCGGAAATACGCGTTGAACAGCTCCTGGAAGACAGCCCGGTCCTGCTCGCGGCTGACCAGCACGGCCTGCAGCGCGGCGCAAAAGTCCTGCCGGGCCAGCCCGGTGAGCATGAGGGCCTGCTGCGCCAGCGCCATGCGCGCGGCATCCACCGGCACACCGGCACGGCGCAGCGCGCGGCCAAAGCCACTCACGTTGTCGGCAAGTTTGCCGCTGCGGGCATCGCCCAGTTGCGAATGCGTCATGCCAGCCGGGGTCATGGGGTGCACCTGCCGGGGTCAGGGGGCAGGCTCGGGCGCCAGCAGTTGCGCGGACATGTCACGCGTGAGCGCGGCAACGTCTTCGCGCTGCTTGAACAGGATGCCGGCCGTGTCAAACACAACCTCCGGGTCCACCACCAGCGTATCGAGCGCGACCAGGGCCTTTGCCCATTCCACGCTCTCGGCAATGCCTGGCGTGCGGCTGAAGGCGTTGGCAAACGGCTGGCTGCGCAGGCGGCCCACAAACTCGGCCACCTGCAGCGCCAGCGCCTCACTGGCCCCCGGCACCTGGGCCCGGACAATGGCCAGCTCGCGCTCGCGCTCAGGGTAGTCAAGCCAGTGGTACAGACAGCGGCGCTTGACGGCATCGTGCAGATCGCGCGTGCGGTTGCTGGTGAGAATGGTGACCGGCGTCACCGCGGCCCGCACCGTGCCCAGCTCGGGGATGCTCACCTGGTACTCGCCCAGGTATTCCAGCAAAAAAGCCTCGAAGGGCTCGTCCGCCCGGTCCACCTCGTCGATCAGCAAAACTGCACCTGGCGCAGGAGCCTGCAGTGCCTGCAAGAGCGGACGCCGGATGAGATAGCGCTCCTGGTAAACCTCGGCCTCGATCTGCGCAACATCGGCCGCGCCCTTCGCTTCCGCTGCACGCATGTGCAGGAGCTGGGCCGCGTAGTTCCACTCGTAAAGCGCCTCGCGCTGCTCCAGACCGTCGTAGCACTGCAGACGGATCAGGCTGCGCCCCAGCACCTCGCTGAGCGCCTTCGCCAAGGCCGTCTTGCCCACGCCCGGCTCGCCCTCCAGCAGCAGCGGGCGCTGCAGTTGCAAAGCCAGGTACACCGCCGTGGCCAGACGGCGGTCTGCAAAGTAGCCCACACCTTGCAGGGCATGCACCAGGGCATCGACAGAGGCTGGGGAATTCATTGCTTCAATTTCGATAGCTAGTTGCGCTTGCTGGACAAGCGCGGAAAGCCTTTTTGGATCAAATTTCGCTGCCGCAAACAAGCCAGGGACATCGGTGCGGCACCCGCCAGCAACCGCTTTGCGGGCGGTAGCCCCTTCCCCGAATGGCGCGGCCATTCGAAAAAGGGGGTAGGGGCGCAGCGACTCAGGGCGTTGCCAACATTCTTTGCACCGCGCGCTGCGTCTGCACGCTGATCAGGTGGGCCCGATAGGCAGCGCTGGCGTGGATGTCGCCATTGAGATCGTTCGCGTCAATCTTCACAGCAGCGGCCGCCGCCGGGGTGAAGCTTTGGTTGAGCGCAGCCTCCAGCCCCGGGTGGCGAAAGACGCTGCTGGCGGCACCGGTGATGGCCACGCGCACCCCGCTGTCGGTCTGCGCCACAAACACGCCCACCAGCGCAAAGCGCGATGCCGCCTGCTTGAACTTCATGTACGCCGCGCGCTGGGGAATGGGGAATCGGATAGCGGTGATGATTTCACCCTCCTCCAGCGCCGTCGTGTACATGCCGACAAAGAAGTCATCGGCAGCGATCTGGCGACGGTTGGTGATCACGGTGGCCCCCAGCCCCAGCACCGCGCTCGGATAGCAGGCCGCCGGATCGTTGTTGGCCACCGACCCGCCCAGCGTGCCGCGCGCCCGCACCTGCCGGTCGCCAATGTGCGCGGCCAGGTCGGCCAGCCCCGGGATGGAGGTTTTCACGTCCTGACTGCCCGCCACATCCATGTGGCGCGTCATGGCACCAATGACGATGGCATTGCCATCGCGGCAGATGCCAGCAATCTCGGCCACGCCGTTGAGGTCCACGATCTTCTCGGGGTTGGACAGGCGCAGTCGCATGGACGGCAGCAGGCTTTGCCCGCCCGCCAGCAGCTTGCCGCCCTGCGCGATGAGCTGCGCGGCAGCGGATGTGGAGGCTGGGGCTTCAAAGGTAAATGCGTACATCAGGAACTCCTGTCATTTTTCATGCTGCGGCAGCAACGCGCCGTAGCTGTTGAAAAGCGCGCGATGGAGGCCAAAACGGCATCCACGCGCGGCTGCCCGTGGCGGCTGGTCCAAGGCGCAAAGCGATTGAGGCGATCGTGCGTCATGGTTTTGCCGACTGGATGGCCTGCCAAACGCGGTGTGGCGATGCAGGCATGTCGAAGTCCTTCACGCCCAGCGGGCGCAGCGCGTCCAGCACCGCGTTGATCACCGCTGGCGGCGAGCCGATGGCCCCGGCCTCGCCGCAGCCCTTGGTGCCCAGCGGGTTGTGCGTGCACGGCGTGCACACATGGCCCAGCTTGAACTCAGGGAAGTCATCCGCGCGCGGCATGGCGTAGTCCATGAAGCTGCCGGTCAGCAACTGCCCCGTCTCACGGTCGTACACGCAGTTTTCCATCAGGGCCTGGCCAATGCCCTGCACCAGACCGCCATGCACCTGCCCCTGCACGATCATCGGGTTGATGATGGTGCCGAAGTCGTCCACCGCGGTGAACTGGTCCACCCGCGTGCTGCCCGTGGCCGGGTCGATCTCGACCTCGCAGATGTAGGTACCGGCCGGGAAGGTGAAGTTGGTCGGGTCGTAAAACGCGGTTTCGTTCAGCCCCGGCTCCAGCACATCCAGCGGATAGTTGTGCGGCACGTAGGCCGCCAGCGACACCTGGGCAAACGGGATCTTCTTGTCGGTGCCGCGCACGCTGAATTCGCCGCCAGCAAAATCAATGTCAGCGTCGCTGGCCTCCATCAGGTGGGCGGCGATCTTCTTGGCTTTGGCCTCGATCTTGTCCAGCGCCTTCATGATGGCTGCGCCACCCACGCTGATGGAGCGCGAGCCGTAGGTGCCCATGCCGAACGGCACGCGGCCGGTGTCGCCATGCACGATGTCCACGTTCTCGACCGGAATGCCCAGGCGCGCCGCCACCACCTGCGCAAAGGTTGTCTCGTGCCCCTGGCCGTGGCTGTGCGAGCCGGTGAACACGGTCACACTGCCGGTGGGGTGTACACGCACCTCACCGCATTCAAACAGGCCTGCACGGGCACCCAGGGCTCCGGCAATGTTCGACGGGGCGATGCCACAGGCCTCGATGTAACTGCTGTAGCCGATACCGCGCAGCAGGCCTTTGGCTTCGCTGGCGGCCTTGCGCGCCCCAAAGCCTGCCACATCGGCAAGCTGCTGCGCCTGCGTCATGCATGCGTGGTAGTCGCCCGTGTCGTACTGCAGAGCCACCGGCGTCTGGTAGGGCCAGCTGGTAATGAAGTTGCGCTTGCGGATTTCGTCCTGCGACAGCCCCATCTCCCAGCCACAGCGCGTGACCAGGCGTTCCAGCAAATACGTGGCCTCGGGCCGGCCTGCTCCGCGGTACGCGTCCACGGGCGCGGTGTTGGTGAACCAGGAGTCCACCTCCACATAGATTTGCGGGGTGGTGTACTGGCCCGCCAGCAGCGTGGCATACAGGATGGTGGGCACAGCGCTGGCAAAGGTGCTGAGGTAGGCACCCAGGTTGGCATCCGTATGCACCCGCAGGGCCAGGAACTTGCCATCCTTGTCCATGGCCATCTCGGCGTGGCTGACATGATCGCGGCCATGGGCGTCGCTGAGGAACGCCTCGCTGCGGTCGGCCACCCACTTGATGTTGCGGTTGAGCTTTTTGGCAGCCCAGGTCAGGCACACGTCTTCGGCATACAGGTAAATCTTGGAGCCGAAGCCGCCGCCCACGTCGGGCGCAATCACGCGCACTTTGTGCTCGGGCAGGCCCATGACGAAGGCCGTCATCAACAGGCGCTCGACGTGCGGGTTCTGGTTGCTGACGTACAGCGTGTATTCGTCGCTGGCGCGGTTGTAGCTGCCAATCGCGGCGCGCGGCTCCATCGCGTTGGGCACCAGACGGTTGTTGACCAAATCGAGCGTGGTCACATGGGCGGCGCTGGCAAAAGCGGCATCGACCGCGCCCTTGTCACCCAGCGCCCACTTGAAGCAGTGGTTGTCGGGCGCGATGTCGTGCAGCCCCGCCCCCGCGACCGCACCGGCCGCTGCATCGGCCACATTGACCACTGCGGGCAACTCGTCGTAGTCCACCTCGACCAGCTCGGCCGCGTCGCGTGCCTGCTGCTGCGTGAGCGCCACCACCATGGCCACATGGTCGCCCACATAGCGCACCTTCCCCTGGGCCAGGATGGGGTGTGGCGGCTCCTTCATGGGCTCGCCGTTGGTGCTGGTGATGAGCCAGCCGCAGGGCAGGCCATTGATATGGTCGGCGGCTACGTCAGCACCCACAAACACACCCAGCACGCCGGGCGCTGCTTTGGCGGCATCGACGTTGATGCTGTTGATCTTGGCGTGCGCGTGCGGCGAACGCACAAACACGGCATGGCTCTGCGCGGCCAGCACCACGTCGTCGGTGTACTGGCCTGCACCAGTCAGAAAGCGGTAGTCTTCCTTGCGGCGAACAGACTCGCCGATGTGCGGAAGTTTCGAGAAGTCGGATGCACCCATGATCGTGTCTCCTTGGCGGTGTGTTGTTGCGTGCGCTCAGGCCGAGGCGGCCATGGCCTGTTGTCCCTGCTGCACAGCGCGGACAATGTTCTGGTAGCCGGTGCAGCGGCAGATATTGCCCTCCAGCAACTCGCGGATCTCACCCTCGGTGGCGTGCGGGTGGTTTTTGCACAGGTCTACGGCGCTCATCACCATGCCCGGCGTGCAAAAGCCGCATTGCAGGCCATGGCATTCCTTGAACGCAGCCTGCATGGGGTGCATGGTGCCGTCGGGTGCGGCCAGGCCTTCGATGGTCTGCACCGTGGCGCCCTGGGCCTGCACGGCCAGCATCGCGCACGACTTGACCGCATGGCCATTGACGTGCACGGTGCACGCCCCGCACTGACTGGTGTCGCAGCCCACATGGGTGCCGGTCAGCTGCAAATGCTCGCGCAGGGCATGCACCAGCAGGGTGTTGGGAGGTACGTCAACACTGGCGGCGCGCCCGTTGACCGTGAACTGGACTTGCATATGGCTGTCTCCTGGAATGGTGTTGGCTGGACTCGCACATCGAATCTTGTGCCTGGCCGTTCTCGACATCCCTAGGGACAACCCTCAATTTACCCCTTCATGCGGCGGATATTCGCAAATTGAAGCATGTTGCACTGCACACCAGCGCAGTGTTCGACCGGGTATTCGCCCGTTCCCATGTCCATCGGTGAGGGGAGGAAGCCGTCTGCCGCGCCGCCATGGCTTGCCGACCGCCTTGCGCTCGGTGCACAGGCGCACCACGCATGGCAGGCGGAAAGCCGCTGCGGCGCACTCGCAGGCGCGGCCCCGGATGAAACGCGCTCGGCCGCCAAGGCGACGACCTGCCTCTGCCGGACCTCGCCCCTGGGGCAATGGCAACCGAGGGGCATCCATGCGCTACGCTACGGATGACAACTAGCGCTCATCCGCGACATGCTGCTTCTCACCACACTACGCTCTGTCCGCATCATGGCCTGCCTCGCTCTGGGTGCTGCCTGCTTGCAGGCAGCGCGTGCGGATTCTGTCTCGGTGGCCGTGGCTGCCAACTTTGCTGCGCCCATGCAGAAAATCGTTGCAGCGTTCGAGGCCGACACCGGGCACAAGGTCACCGTCTCTTTGGGGGCCAGCGGAAAGTTCTATGCCCAGATCACGCACGGCGCACCGTTTCAGGTGCTGCTGTCGGCCGATGAAGCCACGCCCGCGCGCCTGGAGCGCGAAGGCAAGGTGGTGGCGAACTCGCGGTTCACCTACGCCACCGGCGCGCTGGTGCTGTGGAGCGCCCAGCCCGGGCTGGTGGACGACCAGGGGGCCGTGCTCCGTCATGGCCGCTTCCGGCACATTGCCCTGGCCAACCCCAAGGTGGCGCCCTACGGCGCGGCGGCGTTACAGGTCATGGAGACCATGGGCGTGGCCACGGCACTGCAGCCGCGCTGGGTTCTGGGCGAAAACATTGCCCAGACCTTTCAGTTCGTGGCATCCGGCAACGCACAACTGGGCTTTGTGGCACTGTCACAGGTCATGGAGGGCGGCCGCATGGCACAGGGGTCTGCCTGGCGTGTGCCCACGAGCCTGCACGCGCCCATCCGGCAGGACGCTGCGTTGCTGCTGGCCGGACGCGACAACGCCGCGGCCATCGCCTTGCTGCGCTACTTGCGCAGCGAAAAGGCCCGCAAAATCATGCACGATCATGGTTACGACACCTGAAACTCGCCACCCTTGCGCCAGCAACGCCCATGCCGTTTACCAGCGCTGATCTTGCCGCCATCGGCCTGACCCTGCGCCTTGCGGCCACCACCACAGTGCTGCTCCTTGTGCTGTGCACGCCGCTGGCATGGTGGCTTGCGTACACGCGGTCTCGGTGGCGCGGTCCGGTATCGGCGGTGGTCGCGCTGCCGCTGGTGCTACCACCCACGGTCATCGGGTTTTACTTGCTGATCACCATGGGGCCCAACGGAACCCTGGGGCAGTTCACGCAATGGCTGGGGCTGGGCACCCTGCCCTTTACCTTCTGGGGTCTGGTGGTGGGCTCGCTGATCTACTCGCTTCCGTTTGCGGTGCAGCCGCTGCAGCATGCGTTTGAGGCCATCGGGCAGCGCCCCCTCGAAGCCGCAGCCACGCTAGGCGCGGGGCCGTTCGACCGTTTTTTCACGGTGGCGTTGCCGCTGGCGGGACCGGGCTTCATCACGGCTGCCATCCTGAGCTTTGCCCACACCGTGGGCGAGTTTGGGGTGGTTCTCATGTTGGGCGGTAACATTCCGGGCGTCACGCGGGTGGTGTCGGTGCAGATCTATGACCACGTCGAGGCGCTTGAATATGCCCAGGCCCACTGGCTGGCGGGCGCCATGGTGGCGTTCTCGTTCGTGGTGTTGCTGGTGCTGAACCTCACCCGGCGCAGTGCGTCTTTTTCGGTGGCACGGTAGGGCCGATGGAGATGCACGGCAACGAAATCATCGCGCAACTGCTTCTGGTGCGAAACGGCTTCACGCTGGACGTCAACCTGCGGCTTCCCGGGCGAGGCGTCACGGCATTGTTTGGCCCGTCGGGCTGCGGCAAGACGACCTGCCTGCGTGCGGTTGCCGGGCTTGAGCGCGCCCGCCCCGGTCATGTCTCGGTGAACGGACAAATCTGGCAAGACGACGCGCAGCGTGTCTGGACACCCACACACCGGCGCGCGCTGGGGTATGTGTTTCAGGAACCCAGCCTGTTCGACCACCTGACCGTGCACGGCAACATCGGGTATGGATTGCAGCGCACGCCTGCCGCGCGCCACAGGGTGACGCTCAATGACGTGGTGGACCTGCTGGGCCTTGGCAGGCTGATGGCGCGCAGACCACAGTCCCTGTCCGGCGGGGAGCGCCAGCGCGTGGCCATCGCCCGCGCCCTGGCCGCCAGCCCCCGCCTGCTGCTGATGGACGAGCCGTTGTCGGCACTGGACGCGCAGCGCAAGGCAGAGGTGCTGCCTTACCTGGAGGCACTGCACCGCAGCCTCGATATTCCCATCCTTTACGTCAGCCATTCCGTGGATGAGGTCGTCCGGCTGGCAGACCACATGGTCTTGATGGACGCCGGCCGCGTGCGCGCCCACGGCGCTACCAGGGACCTTCTCACCCAGCTGGACCTGCCGCTTGCCCACGGCGACACCGCCGCCACCCTGGTGGAAGGCACCGTGACGCGGCATGACGCGCTGGACCACGTGACCACCGTGGACTTTGGCAGTGGCGAGCTGTTGCTGGTGAGCGCCGTGCCGCACCTGCCGGGCCAGCGGCTTCGCCTGCGCCTGCAAGCCCGTGACGTCAGCCTGACCCTGGCGGCGCCGGTGGGCACAAGCATCCTGAACGTCCTGCCCGCCACCGTAGCCGCGGTGACCGAGGACAGCCCTGGCCAGTGGATGGTGGCGCTTGAACTGGGGCAGGTGCGGGTGCTGGCACGAATCACCCAGCGATCAGCCCTGGCCTTGGGCGTTGCTCCTGGCAAGGCTTTGTTCGCGCAGATCAAGGGCATCGCGGTCGTCAGCTGAACTGCAGGCAGGCTGCGGGCACGCCAAAGCCCCGACCTGCATGCGCCCCGGAGCAATTGCGCAGCCGTGAAAAACCCGCCGCACCGCTGACGGCGGAATTGGGCCTGACGGTGGTGGTCGAAGGGGTTGAAACTGTCGCTGAACTGCGTGCCGTGCAGGCTGCGCCGCGCAGTTGAAGCCCGGGCACTCTGCCGTGCAGGCCCTGCTGCATCAAGCGACAGGGGAGGCCTGGCAACACACCACCGGGCGGCTCGCGTTGGCCCGGCCCGATCCATGGTCACCCTCCAGAACGATGTGACATCCTCGCCAAGGCACTGCGCGTGGCCAGCAAGGGGCTGCTCGTTACCGCACAGCGTTTGGAAAAAACAGCGGCTGCCCGCCGATCCGATAGGAGGCAATCACGCCCTGCCCGGCCGGCGAGACGATCCAGTCCACAAACTTCTGGGCATCCGTCGCCTTCACATGCGGATGACGCGCAGGGTTGACGACGATCACACCATACTGATTGAACAGCCGCGTATCCCCCTCCACCAGCACCGCCAGGTCAGCGCGATTCTTGAAGTTCAGCCACGTCGCACGGTCGGCCAGCACATAGGCACCGCTCGACGCTGCGATATTCAATGCCGGGCCCATGCCACATCCGCACTCCTTGTAGCCCGCGCCCTTGGGTGCGTCCCCGCCGGTCAGTTTCCAGTAGCGAAGCTCTGCGGCGTGCGTGCCGCTCTTGTCGCCGCGCGAGATGAAGCCTGCATTGGCGGCGGCGAGTCTTTGCAACGCTGCAACGATGTCCTTGCCGCGTGCGCCTGCCGGGTCTTCCTTGGGTCCGATGAGGATGAAATCGTTGTACATCACGGGGTAGCGCTTGAGACCCCAACCATCGGACACAAAGAGCTCCTCGGCCGCCTGGTCGTGGACAAAAAGCACATCGGCATCCCCGCGCCGCGCCATGTCCAGGGCCTGCCCTGTGCCGAGCGCCACGACTTTCACATCCAGACCACTGGCCTTTTTGAACTCGGGCAGCAGATGGGCAAACAGGCCAGACTGCTCGGTGGAAGTGGTGGACGCCAACGTTATCACCTGGGCATGGACACCCACGCTGAACGCTATGATAAATGTAGCAATCATCGCTTTCAGAGCGTGCGCGATAGGCCGATTGGAATGTGATTTCATGAAGCAAGCTCTCCTTTGAGGAACAATCGGGCCGCCTCGGGCAGCGGACCGTTAAAAAAGGCATGCACCGGCAAATCGGCCACCACGCGGCCATGCTCGAGGTACACCACCCGACTCGCCAGCCGCTTGACCTGGCCCAGGTTGTGGCTGCTGAACACCATGGTCATGGGATCGTTGCGCCGAGCCTGGTGGCTGCACGCGTCGCCGCCACCCCATACGCCCCCCTCGTTCCGGGTGGCAAAGTCGGCCATCAGTGCCTCGACCTCGCGCTTGGCGTGTGGGTCCAGGCTGGCCGTGGGCTCATCCAACAGCAGTACATCCGGGCGCAGCGCCCAGGCACGCGCCATGGCCACGCGTTGCTGCTGCCCGCCCGACAAGGTGCGTGCGTTTTGCGCCGCCACGGCGAGCATGCCCACCCGGCGCAGAGCCGACAGGGCATGCTCGCGCGCCTCGCCCCAGCGCAGGCCGTTCAGCCAGAGGGCCAACGCCACGTTGTTGCGGGCACTGGTGCGCAGCATGTGCGGGCGCTGGAACAGCATGGCCTGCCGCAGCGCGGGGTCGCGCTGCAAGCCACCGCCGTGGATATGCGCCAGGCCATGCAGCACGCGCAGCAGCGTGCTCTTGCCGCTGCCGTTGGCGCCCACCAGTGCCACGCGCTCACCAGGAGCGATCCGCAGGCTGACCTCTTCCAACGCCAGCACCCGGCCATAGCGGACGTTGACCTGGCGAAGCTCTGCCCACAGGCCCGGATCAGCCATGACTGCCGAAGCGGGCTGCCGCGCGCTCATGCAGCGCCCCCTACGGGCGTGCTGGCTGCTGCACCATCGACCTGTTCGCGCCACCGCCGAAGCAGGGCAATCAGCACATTGAGCACCAGCACCACGGCCAGCAGCACCAGGCCCAGCGCAAGGGCCAACGGCAGGTCGCCTTTGCTGGTCTCCAGGGCAATGGCGGTGGTCATGACGCGCGTGAACCCGTCGATGTTGCCGCCCACGATCATCACCGCGCCCACTTCCGAGATCGCGCGGCCAAACGAGGCGATGAGCACCGTGAGCAGGGCATAGCGCTCGTCCCATGCCAGCAGCAGGCTGCGCAGCAGCGGCGAGGCCCCCAGGGAGCGAAGCTGTTCGCCATGGGCACGCTCAGCATCCTCCACGGCCTGCCGCGTGAGGGCGGTCACCACGGGCAGAACCAGCAGTGTTTGCGCCAGCACCATCGCCTTGAAACTGAAGAGCCAGCCCAGCGCCCCCAACGGCCCGCTGCGCGACAGCAGCAAATACACCACCAGCCCCACCACCACCGACGGCACTGCCAGCGTTGTGTTGAGCACCGCCAGCACCGCGCCACGGCCGGCAAAGCGGGCCACGCCCAGCCAAGCGCCAAGCACCAGGCCCAGCCCGCATGCCAGCAGGCAGGCCGTGCCGCTGACGGCGAGCGAGCGAACCACGATGGCCCCAAGGGCAGGATCGGAGTCAACAATGAGGTGCAGCGCTGTGCGCGCGCTTTCGGCAAGACTGGACATGGATTGCGCTATCGTAGGCGCCCTTGCGATCTCCTGCGATATGAACACCTGTGCATAGGGTCCAGCTCCACTACACACTCAGCCGCGACGCTGGCACCGAGCTGATCCGCAACCCGTTGCCTGAGCTGTTGCAGGCCGTGGCGAGCCACGGTTCCATTTCGGGTGCAGCACGCAGCCTGGGGCTGTCCTATCGCCATGTGTGGGGTGCCCTCAAGCGATGGGAGGACCAGCTCGGCGGCGAACTCATCGTCTGGGGCAAGGGCCAGTCTGCACAGCTCAGCGCCTTTGGCCACAAGCTGCTGTGGGCCGAGCGGCAGGCGCAGGCGAGGCTGGCGCCGCAGATTGCCGCCCTGCACGCGGATCTGGAACGCGCCTTTGCAGTGGCGTTTGACCCGGATGCGCATGTGCTCACGCTGTACGCCAGCCATGACGACGCACTAGGCGTACTGCGCTCCTACGCTGCCGCGCCAGGCTGCACCGGCGCAGTGCATCTGGACATCCGCTTCACGGGCAGCGTGGACGCCATTCGCGCGCTGAATGAAGGGCGCTGCACCCTGGCGGGGTTTCACACGGTCGAGCAACCCGCCGCCACATCCCTGGCAGCACGCACCTACAAACCGCTGCTTCAGCCCGGACTGCACAAGATCATCGGTTTTGCCCAGCGCACGCAGGGGCTGATCGTGGCGCCGGGCAACCCGCTGGGACTGTGTAGCCTGGCCGACGTGGCGCGCACTGGCGCTCGGTTTGTGAACCGCCCCCCGGGCTCCGGCACTCGAGTGCTGCTCGATGGGCTGCTGGCAGAGGCAGGCCTTGCCCCCGGGGCGCTGGCCGGCTACGACCGCGACGAACCATCGCACACCGCAGTGGCCCAGGCAGTGGCTTCTGGCGCTGCGGATGTGGGCCTGGGTATTGGCCTGGCAGCACACGCGCGGGGAACCGGTTTCGTGCCTTTGGCACAGGAGCGCTACCACCTTGCATGCCTGAAGGACAGCCTAGAGCAGCCCGCCACACGCGCCCTACGGACCTTGCTGCAGAAGGCTGAGTGGCAGGCCCAGATGTCGGCGCTGCAAGGCTATGCGCCGCTGCACTGCGGGGAAGTACTCGCCATGAACAAGGTGCTTCCATGGTGGCAATTTGCACGCCGCAAAGAGGACCCAACCACTAGATAGAAACCCTGATTGCTATTTAAATAATAGCTCTAGGGCACGGCCTATCATGGCACGAAAAGCGTCACGCAGCCGTCAGGCTCCGTCTGTGGCGCTCCGTAGAATTGCACCCTGACAAGTGTGTATGGGCGTTCCCCGCTTGAGGGTTCCCTCATTCCGTAAAAACAGCAGCTGTTCCACTGGAGACTACATGCAGGCGTTACTCAAAATCTCAAAGACGATTGACTGGATAAGCTCCGGGGTGGGAAAGCTCACCATGTGGCTCATCCTCATAACCACGCTAATCAGCGCGGGCAACGCAGTGGTGCGCAAAATTTTCAACACCAGCTCGAACGCGTTGCTGGAAATCCAGTGGTATCTGTTCGCGGGGGTATTCATGCTTGGAGCGGGATACTGCCTGCTCAAGAATGCGCACGTCCGAATTGATTTCATCGCATCACGCCTGAGCGCCCGCGCACGCAACTGGATCGACGTGATAGGCATCTTGGCGGTCCTGTTCCCGTTCTGCCTGATCTGTATCGACCTGGGCTGGCCGCTGTTCGTGCGCGCATGGGAATCGGGCGAGATGTCGCAGAGCGCCGGGGGCCTGGTTCGCTGGCCCGCCTACGCCATGATTCCTCTGGGTTTTGCGCTGCTGCTGCTGCAAGGCATCTCGGAGCTGATCAAGCGCGTGGCGTTCCTGCGCGGGGTTGGCCCTGATGTGCTGGCGCACGACGACGGCCCGTCTGAAGAAGAAGCGCTGGCTACAGCCATGGCTGCACAGCTCGAAAAGGCGGCAGTCGCCCCCCATCCCTCCAAGGCAGGTTGAGTCACACCATGCTAGTTACTTTCCTCACCCAAAACTTTGTCCCGCTGCTGTTCGGTGGCCTGCTCGTCTTGCTGATGACAGGCTTCCCGGTGGCCTTCGCACTGGCCGCCACCGGCCTCGGCTTCGGCTGGATTGGCATTGAGCTCGGCCTTTTTCCCTCGGTGCTTTTCCAGGCGCTGCCGCTGCGCATCTTCGGGATCATGCAGAACGACACCCTGCTGGCCATCCCGTTCTTCACCTTCATGGGGATCATCCTGCAAAAGTCCGGCATGGCCGAGGACCTGCTGGAAACCGTGGGTCAGATCTTCGGCCCCCTGCGCGGCGGTGTTGCCATCGCAGTGATCCTGGTAGGCGCGCTGCTGGCCGCCACCACGGGTGTGGTGGCTGCAGCCGTGATCTCGATGGGCCTGATCTCGCTGCCCATCATGCTGCGCTACGGGTACAGCCGCATCCTTGCGACAGGCGCCATCACGGCATCCGGCACGCTGGCACAGGCCATCCCGCCTTCGCTGGTGCTGATCGTGCTGGCAGACCAGCTCGGGCGCTCGGTGGGCGACCTCTACGCTGGTGCGCTGATCCCCGGTTTCATGCTGGTGGGCCTGTACATACTTTTCATCGTGATCGTCGCCATCGTGCTGCCAAAGTGGGCTCCGGCGTTGCCTCCTGAGGCGCGCATCTACCGCGAGCCCAATGGCAACTCTGGCCACAAGTCGCTGCTGGTGCTGGTGCTGGTATCCGCCGCAGTCGGCATCGCGTGGTCGCGGGTGCATGACTCCCTGATGACCCAATGGCTGGAACGCAGCATGCCTTCGGCTGGCGACGAGATCGTCATCATGTCGCTGACCCTCGCGTCGCTGACGGCGCTGGCACTGTCACTGATCAACCGCATCACGCGCCTGGGCATGCTGTCACGCCTGGCCGAGCAGGTGACGTTTGTGCTGATGCCACCGCTGATCCTGATCTTCCTGGTGCTGGGCACGATCTTCCTGGGCATCGCCACGCCCACCGAAGGCGGTGCCATGGGCGCTGTGGGCGCAATGGTGCTCGCGATCATCAAGAAGCGCCTGGACTGGACGCTGATGCAGGAAGCCATGGACAACACGGCACGCCTGGCATCGTTCGTGCTGTTCATCCTGATCGGCTCCACGGTGTTCAGCTTCACCTTCAATGCGGCAGACGGCCACATCTGGGTGGAACACCTGTTCGACAAAGTACCTGGCGGCGTCCTGGGCTTTCTACTGGTAGTGAACCTGCTGATCTTCATCCTGGGCATGTTCATCGACTTCTTCGAGATCGCCTTCATCGTGGTGCCCCTGCTGGTGCCCGTGGCCGAGAAGATGGGCATCGACATGATCTGGTTTGGCGTGATCATCGCCATGAACCTGCAGACCTCGTTCCTAACGCCGCCGTTCGGTTTCGCACTGTTCTACCTGCGAAGCGTCGCGGCGCGCAACGACTATAAGGACAGGGTTACGGGCGCCAACATCCGCAGCGTGACAACCACTGAAATCTACAAGGGCTCCATCGCCTTCATCATTCTCCAGCTAATCATGGTCGGATTGATCATTGCCTATCCAGGTATCGTTACAGGCAATCTGGACAAGGTCGAAACCATGAGCGAAGAAGACGTGATGCAGCGCCTGAACAGCATGGGTGGCGACCTCGCACCTGCACCTGACCCGGCGACTGATGCAGCCGGCGACCCGGCAGCAGGCATGGCACCGCCAGCGGACACTCCGGCAGAAGTCGACCCGCTCAAGGCTCTTCAGGAGTCCCTCACAGGCGAGAAAAAGAACTGATGAAGCCTGAGAAGGCGCGACCGTGACGGGTCAGCCGCCCCATGCCAAGCCCCTTGCCAGCGTGCCTGACAAGGGGCTTTTTGCTGTCTGCGCCTGCCTGACCGCGCGAGCCTGTACCCAACGCACACCTCCTGGTGACTTGCTGCCACCGCCTCGCGCATAGATCAATCAACGAAGGCAGCCCAACGCAACCGCAATGGGCCGCCAGGCGGATGGCTGACCCTAAAAACGGCAGTTGACCGCTTGTAATCTTGGCGGACACCGCATGGACTCGAGCCTTGGGTTGCTTTTGCAGCCTCACCCGTGGGGTGACAGCGCGGGAGACCGTGCATCGCCACACTGGTTTCTGTAGCAAATGGCAGCGGCCCGCGTGCGGGGGCAGTTCGGCAGGACGACCACCAGACAGGCCAGGCCCGCTGGCGCGCGACTGCCGGGCTATCCAGAAAACCTGCACATCTATCACGAAGTGCCCCTACTGCCTTTTCAAGCCCCGGTACGCCTTGCCCTTAAGGCCTCTCGCTGCGACTGGCAAGCATGCATGCGCATGCGCTGCGGCGAGAAGGGGCTAGCTTCTTGCGCCAGTTGCGCGATGAACGATGCAAGATACCGCTTACCCGCGCAAAAAAACCCGCCAGGCGAACCTGGCGGGCTTTTGGGAGACAAGGTCTCAGTCCAGCGGCTCCACACCGCGGGCCCGGCCCTTTTGCAATCAGACCTTTTGAGCCGACATAAAGGTGTCGTAGCGGGCTTCCGCAAAACGGAACCACAGGATCTGGTCGCGCTGAAAGACCCGCATGTCGGCGTAGATCTTCTTCCACTCAGGGCTCTTGGCATCGTTTTCGGCGAACACTTCCATGGCGGCCTTGAAAGATGCGTCCATCACGGCCTGCGAGAAAGGCAGCACCTTGGTCTTGGCAGCCACAAGCTGCTTGAGAGCGCCGGGGTTCAACGCGTCGTACTTGGCCAGCATGTCGGTGTGCGCGAGGGCGGTGGCCGCTTCGATGATGGCGCGGTTTTCAGCCGACAGGCTTTCCAGGGCCTTGTTATTGACGTAGAAGTCGACCTCAGGGCCGCCTTCCCACCAGCCGGGGTAATAGTAAAAAGGAGCGACTTTGTTGAAGCCCAGCTTTTGGTCGTCGTAGGGCCCCACCCACTCGGCCGCGTCCAGGGTCCCCTTCTCGAGCGACTGGTACACCTCGCCGCCGGGAATACTTTGTGGCACGGCGCCCAGCTTTTGCATCACTTCACCCACGAGGCCGCCGCCCAGGCGCATCTTCAGACCCTTGAAGTCTGCAGGCGTCTTGATTTCTTTGCGATACCAGCCGCCCATCTGCGTGCCGGTGTTGCCGCCAGCAAAGCTGACGACGTTGTAGTTCGCGTAAAACTCGTTCATCAGCTTGCGGCCGTTGCCATGCAACATCCAGGCGTTCATCTGGCGTGCATTGAAGCCGAAGGGAATGGCCGAGCCCAGCGCAAAAGCAGGGTTCTTGCCGTAAAAATAGTAGGGCACCGTGTGGCAGATCTCCACAGTGCCTTGCTGCACACCGTCCAGCACACCGAAGGGAGGCATCAGCTCGCCTCCAGGGTGCACCGTGATCTCGAACTTTCCACCCGACATGGCCTTCACGGCCTTGGCAAAAACATCAGCGCCGCCATAGATGGTGTCCAGCGACTTGGGGAAGCTGGATGCCAGACGCCAGCGAATGGCCGCCTGAGCGTGGACAGCAGGCGCAGCGCCCGCAGCCAGTACACCAGCAATACCAGCGTGCTTGATGATTGATCGACGATCCATGAGGTTTTCTCCGATAAGTTGATTGCAAAACTTGGGCTGCACGCTTTGTGCACTGCGAGCCAAAGCCACGATGAGGCCGACGCACACTGTAGCAACATGCCTCGGGCGGCTTTTACGGGTTTTCCCGCGAAAATCCTGCGTTGGCTGCGCACCTTCAGGCTTTTGCAAGCCTTCTACAAGGCGGCTCCGATCGGCACGCCTGGCGCACCTTCAGGATGCCTTGGGGGTCAGGAACCGCGCCGCAATCGATGCGCGGATGCCGGCAGCATCCAGCCCCTGCAGCGCCAGCAGCTTGGCCGGGTCGCCATGCTCGATGAACACATCGGGCAGACCCAGTTGCAGCACAGGCAGTACGAGGCCCATGGCGCCCAGCGCCTCGACCACGGCGCTGCCGGCACCACCCATCACGGCGCCTTCCTCGACGGTCACCAAGGCATCGTGGCTTTGCGCCACCTCACGCAGCAGCGCCTCGTCCAGGGGCTTGGCCCAGCGCATGTTGACCACCGTGGCATCGAGGCTTTCACCGGCCTCCAGCGTCGGATACAGCAGGGTGCCAAAGGCCAGGATGGCAATGCGCGGAGCCACCGCGCCCGCTGCATCATCAGCGCCCTGGCGCAGGCGGCGCACCTCGCCCTTGCCAAATGGCAGGCCCTCCAGGCTGGCCAGCGGCACGGCGCCTGCTCCGCTGCCGCGCGGGTAGCGCACAGCGACCGGATGGTCCTGCTCAAACGCGGTGGTCAGCAGTTGCCGACACTCGCGCTCATCGGCGGGGCAGGCCATGCTCATGCTGGGAATGCAGCGCACGAACGCAATGTCGTAGGCTCCCGCATGGGTGGCGCCGTCGGCTCCCACCAGACCGGCGCGGTCCAGCGCAAAGACGACTGGCAGGTTCTGCAGGGCGACGTCATGGATGAGCTGGTCGTATGCGCGTTGCAGGAACGTGGAGTAGATTGCCACCACCGGCTTGGCGCCCTCACACGCCATGCCCGCTGCAAACGTGACCGCGTGCTGCTCAGCGATGCCCACGTCGTAATAGCGATCGGGAAAACGCCTTTCAAATTCGACCATGCCCGAACCTTCACGCATGGCTGGGGTGATGCCCACCAGGCGATTGTCGTGGGCGGCCATGTCACACAGCCATTGCCCGAACACCTGCGTGAAGGTGAGCTTGGGCACCGAGGCGCTGGCCAGCAGGCCCACGGCAGGGTCGAACTTGCCGGGTCCGTGGTAGGCCACCGGGTCGGCCTCAGCGAGCTTGTAGCCCTGGCCCTTCTTGGTGACCACGTGCAGAAACTGGGGACCCTTGAGGCTCTTGATGTTCTCCAGGGTCGGGATCAACGAATCGAGGTCATGCCCGTCGATGGGCCCGATGTAGTTGAAGCCGAACTTCTCGAACAGCGTGGCGGGCACCACCATGCCTTTGGCCTGCTGCTCAAAGCGCTTGGCCAATTCCAGCAAGGGCGGAACGGGCCTGAGCACCGTCTTGCCGACGCTTTTTGCGGCTGCGTAGAACTGGCCGCTCATCAGTTGGGCAAGATACCGGTTAAGGGCGCCGACGGGGGGGCTGATGCTCATGTCGTTGTCATTGAGCACCACGAGCAGATTGGCATCGGACACGCCGCCATTGTTCAATGCCTCAAAAGCCATGCCAGCGCTCATCGCACCATCGCCGATGATGGCCACGGCGTGCCGGTTTTCGCCCTTGCGCTTGGCAGCCATTGCCATGCCCAGCGCCGCGGAAATGCTGGTGCTCGAGTGCGCCGTGCCAA
Source organism: Acidovorax sp. (assembly GCF_046341535.1). Lineage (GTDB taxonomy): Bacteria > Pseudomonadota > Gammaproteobacteria > Burkholderiales > Burkholderiaceae_C > Acidovorax. The sequence goes on from NZ_JBKDRI010000092.1 coordinate 29,507, forward strand.
ACGTGTCGTATTCGCTTTCCGTGCGCTGCGGAAAGCCCGAGATGCCCCCAAGCTGGCGCAGGGTGTGCATGCGGTCGCGCCGGCCAGTGAGAATCTTGTGCGGATAGGTCTGGTGGCCCACATCCCACACCAGCCGGTCTTGCGGGGTGTGGAACACGTAGTGCAGGGCCACGGTCAGTTCCACCGTCCCCAGGTTGGAGCTCAAGTGCCCGCCGGTGCGCGAAACACTTTCAAGCACAAAACCGCGCAGCTCGGCCGCCAGCACCTTGAGCTCGGCACGCGAGAGCTGACGCAGGTCTGCGGGGTCATTGATGGTCTGCAGCAGGGGAAAAGATGTCGTGGACATTGCTATACATTTAGTAGCTACAAGCGCTTAATTAACAAGCGCCCTGAGCCATTTTTAAATTGATTGAGCCGCAGCGCGGTCCGTGGGCCGTTAGGGGCAGGCAGGTGCGTCACGGCGGCATCTCAATGTGAGCGGCGCACCACCAATTCGGCCAGCGCAGCCATGGCGCGGGTATCGGGCAGCCCGCTGCGCTCAAGAGCACCGAGTGCTTCGTCCAATAGCTGCCGTGCGTAAGCCTGCGCCGGTGCCAGGCCAAGCAGCGAAACATACGTTGGCTTGTCCGCGGCTGCATCCTTGCCTGCCGTCTTGCCAAGGGTGGCTGAATCGGCGACCACGTCGAGAATGTCATCGACCACCTGGAACGCCAGCCCCACCGCCGCGCCGTAGTCGGCCAAGGCCTGGTACGGCGCTGGCGCGCACTCGCCACAGACTGCACCCATCAGCACGCTGCCCTGCAAAAGCGCGCCCGTCTTGAGGCGGTGCATGTGACGCAGCTGATCTTCAGACAGGGCCACGCCGACGCTGGCCAGATCGATGGCCTGACCGCCGGCCATACCGGCCGAGCCGGCAGCACGCGCCAACAGCCGGCACAGGGCAGCCTGCACGGCAACAGGCACTCGCGCATCGGCTTCGTCAGGGGCCAGGAGCTCAAATGCGTAAGCCTGCAGGGCATCGCCCGCCAGCAGCGCCTGCGCTTGGCCAAACTGCACATGCACCGTAGGCTTACCCCTGCGCAGCACATCGTTGTCCATGCAGGGCATGTCGTCATGGACCAGCGAGTAGGCGTGGATCAATTCCACCGCGCAGGCCGCACGCAGAGCCGCCTCGCTCTGGCCATCCGCTTCGGCCGGATGGGCGCTGCTGGCGGCCTCGTGGGCAGCCAGCACCAGCAGGGGGCGCAGCCGCTTGCCGCCATCCAGCACGGCATAGCGCATGGCCTCGCCGAGCCCAGCAGGCGCGCCATGCCCCACCCAACGGCCCAACGCAGCCTCGACGCGTGCGAGATGGCCCTGGGTCCAGGCAGCGACATCCAGCGGCGGCAAAGGCTGCCCGGACCGTGTTACCGCCAAGGCGCTCATTCCTGCGACCATGGTTGCAATTGCCCTTCGTCAAGCACCCTGATCTGGTCCTGCACCGCCTCCAGCCTGCCGCGGCAGAACGCCAGCAGTGTCGCTCCTCGCTGGTAGCCCGCCAGCATCTGGTCCAGCGGCATCTGGCCCGATTCGATGCTGCCGACGAGCTGCTCCAGCTCCTGCAGGGCCGCCTCGTAACTGGCCGGTTCAGGAGGTGCGGCGGGTGTGGCTGGCGACTTGGGCATAGGGGCGGCAATAACGCGCGGTTTGAAAAGCACGATTTTAGGCGCACCCCCAACCGCCCCCACTCGGCAGTGCCATGGGCACCGATGGCCTGGCCCCAGGGTGCACGCCCGCCGGATCGCGCTGGCCGGGTGGTGCCACTGGCGGCACCGCAGACCCGGCCGCAACGAGCAGCGCCCGCGTTGCCGCAATTGACCCTGTGTGATCCAGGTCAAGACCCGTGGTACTTTTCAATACACATAGGTCAGATACGGGAATAACCCCACCACCTATAATCCCTCTCCCTTCCGAGCCGGCCTCCTTCTGAGCCGGTTTTGTTTTTCCAGATGCGCTTCGGCGCACCTCCCTGTGGGGAGTCTTTAGGTCAGGTCACCCATGTCTGATTTAAGTCTTCAACTGCAGCAGGCTGCAAGCCAACTACCAGTTTCAAGCTACTTCGACGAAGCGCTTTTTCGGCGCGAGCTGGACACCATCTTCCGGCGCGGGCCCCGCTATGTGGGGCACCAGTTATCCGTGCCCAACGCGGGCGACTTTTACGCACTGCCCCACGAGTTCGAAGGCCGCGCGCTGGTGCGCAACGCCCAGGGCGGGGTGGAACTGATCTCCAACGTGTGCCGCCACCGCCAAGCGGTCATGCTCAAGGGCAAGGGCTCTCTGTACATCCAGCAAAAAGGCAGCGCCGGCGGCAACATCGTGTGCCCGCTGCACCGCTGGACGTACAGCCCCCAGGGCGAACTGCTGGGTGCGCCCCACTTCGCGCACGACCCTTGCCTGAATCTCAACAACTACCCGCTGCGCGAGTGGAACGGTCTGCTGTTTGAAGACAACGGCTGTGATGTGGCGGCCGACCTGGCTCCGATGGGCCCGCAGGCTGACCTGAGCTTTGACGGCTATGTGCTGGACCATGTGGAAATGCACGAGTGCAACTACAACTGGAAGACCTTCATCGAGGTCTATCTCGAGGACTACCACGTAGGCCCTTTCCATCCCGGGCTGGGCAGCTTTGTCACTTGCGATGACCTGCGCTGGGAGTTTGGCAAGAACTACTCCGTGCAGACCGTGGGCGTGGCCAACCGACTGGGCAAGGCCGGCAGCCCTGTCTACGAGCGCTGGCACCAGGCCCTGCTGGCCTACCGCGAGGGCAAGCCGCCCAAGCATGGCGCGATCTGGCTCACGCTGTACCCGCACATCATGGTCGAGTGGTATCCGCATGTGCTCACCGTCTCCACGCTGCACCCCATCAGCCCGACGAAGACGATGAACATGGTGGAGTTCTACTACCCTGAAGAAATCGCAGCGTTCGAGCGCGAGTTCGTCGAGGCGCAAAAGGCCGCGTACATGGAAACCTGCGTCGAGGACGACGAGATCGGCGAACGCATGGACGCCGGCCGCCGCGCCCTGCTGGCACGGGGTGACAACGAGGTCGGCCCGTACCAAAGCCCCATGGAAGACGGCATGCAGCACTTCCACGAGTGGTACCGCACAAGCATGGGAAGCCAACCCTGAGTCGCTGCGCGCCTTCCCCCCAGGGGGGGACGCCCCCAGCGCGGCGGGGCGGCCCTTGCGCGGGGGCGCTGGACCGGGCCGCGCCAGTTTTTCAAGGCCTAGGGCTATTTTTTTGAACTCTCAAACAGCGTCGTGATTCCCGCCATTTCGCTCGGATAGCCTGAATCGCTCTCATTACAATAGCTGCCAGTGCTTGAATGACAAGCGCTGGCAGCTATTTTCTTATCTGCACCCTGTGGTGCGTTCACCCGACTTTCTGCTCCCTGATGCAAGCCCTCTGGATGGTATTGGCCGCATTCCTGTTTGCCAGCATGGGCGTGTGCGTGAAGATCGCTTCGGGCTTCTTCAACCCGGCCGAGCTGGTGTTCTACCGCGGCCTCATCGGCGTTGTCATTCTGTGGCTGCTGGCACGCGGCCAGCGCATCACGCTGGCTACCGCATACCCCGGCATGCACGCCTGGCGCAGCCTGGTCGGGGTGGTGTCCCTGGGGGCCTGGTTCTATGCCATTGCACACCTGCCGCTGGCCACGGCCATGACGCTCAACTACATGAGCAGCGTATGGATTGCTGCGTTTTTGGTGGGCGGTGCGCTGCTGGCGTGGCGGCCCTCGCCCGCATCACCACGCCCAGCCCTGCAGGGCACCCTGATCATCACGGTGCTGACCGGCTTTGCTGGCGTGGTGATGATGCTCAGGCCCAGCCTGGACCAGAACCAGGGCTTTGCCGGGATGATCGGCCTCATGTCTGGCATGACCGCCGCATTTGCCTACCTGCAAGTGGTGGCGCTGTCGCGCCTGGGCGAGCCAGAATCGCGCACCGTGTTTTATTTCGCGGCAGGCTCTGCGCTGGCGGGCGGCATGGCCATGCTGTTCACCGGGGTGTCGCCATGGCCGGGGTGGCCCGCGCTGTGGCTGCTGCCCGTTGGCATTCTGGCCGCTGGCGGTCAGCTGTGCATGACACGCGCCTACGCCAGCGCCAAGACGCAGCGCGGCACGCTGGTGGTGGCCAACCTGCAGTATTCGGGCCTGGTGTTTGCTGCCTTCTACAGCGTGCTGCTGTTTGGCGAGCACCTGCCGCCCATCGCCTGGGCGGGCATGGCGCTGATCGTTGGCAGCGGGATGACCGCCACCATTTTGCGGGCCCGCGCCGCCCCCGAAGCGCCCGCGCAAGAGCACTGACGCCACCCCCAAAAATCCTGCCAGCAGTCCAGTTGTACACAATCGGGGTTTCGATCAACCGCGCTCACCCATCATGCAGCCCACGCCCTACACTACACTCATTTCCGCCACTGAGCTTCAGTCGCACATTGCGGGCGGCGCGCCCCTCATGGTGTTTGACTGCAGCTTCGACCTGATGCAGCCCAGCGCCGGGGCGCAGCAATACGCAGCGGCACACATTCCAGGTGCCGTGTTTGCCGATCTGAACGAGAACCTCAGTGCACGGCACGGCACGCCCGGCGCCAGCGGCACCTTGACCGCGCACGAGGCAGACAGACCGGCATCGGGTGGACGCCATCCCCTGCCCAGCCGGGAGCGCTTTGCCATGTGGCTGAGCAGCGTCGGCTTTGCCAACACCATGCAGGCCGTGGTGTACGACCGGCAGGGCGCCAACTACTGCGGCCGCCTGTGGTGGATGCTCAAGTGGGCGGGCCATGATGCTGTGGCAGTGCTCGACGGGGGGCTGCAAGCATGGCAGGCCGCTGGCGGTGCAGTCCGCTCCGGCGTGGAGCCAGCGCACTTTCAGTCAAATTTTTCGCTCGGCGCGCCCCTGCGCCAGCTTGCAACGGCCGAGCAGGTGCTGGCCGGGCTGGCCCAGCCGGGGCAGACCGTGATCGATGCCCGGGCACCCGCGCGCTTTCGCGGCGAGGTGGAGCCACTGGACCCCGTGGCGGGGCACATTCCGGGCGCACTCAACCGCCCCTTTGCCCAGAACATCGGGGAAGACGGCCGCTTTAAGCCCGCAAACATGCTGCGCGCCGAGTTCGAAGCCTTGCTTGGCGACCGCGACCCGCGCTGCATCGTGCATCAGTGCGGCAGCGGCGTCAGCGCCGTGCCCAACCTGCTAGCCATGGAAATTGCCGGGCTGGGCACGACGGCCCTGTTTGCTGGCAGTTGGAGTGAATGGTGCTCCGACCCGGCCCGGCCGGTAGAGCGGGGCTGATCGCACCACAGCGCGGGTGCAGATTGCGGGGCGGCCTGGGGCGCACTGCCCTCTAACATGCCGCGTCCACATGCGCGCCAGCAGGCACACGCTGGGGCCAGCAGAACATTCCCTTCGGTGGCTGTAAGGCAAATTCCTACACAGCGCGCATCAGAACCAGACAAGCGGCACAACCAGACGCCGACTTAATTTTCGATTGGCCCAGTTTCACAATCCATTTCACCGGATCACGCAAAACCTGCAGCCTGCAGGCAACGCAACCCACCGGGCACTGGAAGAAAGGAAGCCGCCATGAACAACGAGCAAATCCTCGCAGAAATCCGCGAAGCCAATCTCACTTACCTGATGCTGGCCCAGACCCTGATTCGCCAGGACAAGGCCGAAGCCGTTTTCCGGCTGGGCATGAACGAAGAGTCTGCCGATATTCTGGCATCCCTGTCGGCCGCGCAAGTCATGAAACTGGCCTCCCGCAACACCCTTCTTTGCAGCTTCCGGGTGGACGACAACCTGGTGTGGAGCCTGCTGACCAATCACTCGGCCAAGAAGGTGGGCAACGAAGCCACCAACACACTGCACGCCAACATCCTGATGGCCGGTCGCGTGTCGGAAGTGCTGTAAATCGCACCGACCCCGGCCCCGCCCGCACCCACCAGACCGAAAGCCCGCCATGACCGCCGCTGCCAAAGCCCCTGCCAAGAGTGTCCTCAACGAGTCCAAGCAGATCGAACGCGCCGCATTGCTCATCCAGATGGGTGCCCGCATGCAGGTGCTGGAATCGGAAACCACCTTGTCGTATGAACGGCTGATTCGCCTGTACAAGGAAATCGCTGGCAAGTCACCATCCAAGGGCCAGTTGCCGTTTTCGACCGACTGGTTCCTGACCTGGCAGGAAAACATTCACAGCTCGCTGTTTCTCAACATCTACGAATACCTGTCCAAGGGCGTCGACCTGGATTCGGTGGAACTGCTGACCAAGGCCTACCGCATGTACAACGAACAGGTGGCCACGGCAGAGATCGAGCCCCTGCTGTCGTTCACACGCGCATGGCGCCTGGTGAAGTTTGTGGATGCAGGCATGCTCACCCGCACCAAGTGCAGTGAATGCGGCGGCCATTTCGTTACCGAGCTGTACGAAAACCGCCACTTCACCTGCGGCCTGTGCAACCCGCCCGCCCGCGCTGGCAAAAGCAAGTCGGCAGGCGCGCTGATGCTGCACTGAGCTTGTCGCGGCTGCGCGAAGCCGCACCGGTGGCAGCGCAACCACTGCCATCGCGGGTACGCGCCGCCGTCGGGGTGCCACGCCATCCCCGCGCCGCAGGACCCATTCCAAAACACCGTCCCAACCCGCTTGGAATGCCTGCGGGGCCGTCCAGATGGCTGCCCGCACGCCCCACCCTCAGCGCCCGGCCAGCAAGGCACGCACGTTGTCGTCCACCGGCACCGAATAGTTGTAGGCCGACACCACCTGGTTGCCCGTGGGGATCACCAGCTTCAGACTGACGTACACCACGGCAGAAGAGACAGCGTAGGTCCCCACCAGCACGGCCTGGGCGTTTTGGCTTTGACTGACCTCCCGCGCCTCGCGCGACAAAAACAACTCGCCCTGATCGCGGTTCAACACCAGCGCCTCGCGCAACTTCACTTCGCTGACCCGCAAACCGCGCTGCACCAGACGACCCGCAAGCTGCTCCGAAAAAATCCGGCCCAGCCGCGATGACTCATTCAACCGGTCCACATTGACCAGCGTGGCCACCAGCAAGGGCTGCTGGGCGTCCAGCGGCGCGCTGTACAGCAGCGCATCGGCGGCGCGCTCGTTAAGCGCAATCAGATCCACCCGCTGCGACCCGCCCGACCGATCTCCATAGTAGTAGGCATGCACGCCATGGGCCACGCAGCCTTGCAGCGCAAAAGCCGCCACCAAAAGGCCGCAGCACCCTGTCAACCGCAACGCCGGACGCAACAACGGGAATCTCATGGGGCGGTCACCCGCCAGGTTTTGACCGGCGTGGGGGCAGGCATGGGCAGAGGAGCTTCAGGCAGGTACAACACGGCATCTTCACGCTCGATGTAGTACAGGTCGGCCGTACCAGCAAGGTACCGGTCCGCAGACTTGAGGTTGGTGCTGATGAGCACCTCGGTACGCGTCGGGCCACCGGCAGCCGCCCCGTAGGTGTAAAGACGCGTCATGTCCAGCGCCACACCAGCCCCCAGGCCCAGGGCAGTAGCCACACCGGGCAGCAAGGTACGGTCTGAGTAGTGCACCGCCCAGTCCCGCCACACCCCTACTCCAGCGCCCAGCGCGGTCCCCGCGATGGCCGGCGTGGCACGGGGGGCCCCCGACTGGTGCTCTACCACCTGGGTCTGCACATCCAGCTCCACCGCAGTCGGCACGGTGGACAGCGCCACGCCCCGGTTGAGCAAATGCACCTTCAAAAGCTTCACAAAGCCCACGTTGAAGCTCGATTTGTCCGACGCTGTCACGTAAACCGGATATTCGCCCGCGGGCCACAGCGCGATTTTCTCGGCCACACGACCCGCGACATCGCCTGCAAGCACATCCCAGTGGTGCACCGCACGGGCTTTCTTCTGGCCAGTCGCAGGGTAGTTGTCGGCACGCGGAACATCCAGCGTGCCACAGCCTGCCAGCATGAACACAGCGGCCAGCGTCGCAACCAATCGAGTGCGGAGGATGGAACATGACATGCCCAAGATGGTATTACCCGTCTGGTCGCGTGATCCGGCGATATGGGCGGCGTTTCACGCTCAAAGCAAGCCTTTCGGCACTTGGACTTGACCCGAGGCCCCGCGACAATAGTGCCACGCGCAACTCATCCCAAACACCATGCACACCGCCACGATGACCCACCGCCTTGCAACCCTGCTTGCCCTGAGCTCTGCACTGGCGGGCTGTGGCGGCGGCACTGCGGACAAAACCACCCCTCCACCCGCGCCAGCCCCAGCGCCCGCGCCCGCACCCGCACCCGCACCCGCGCCAGCGCCCGCACCGGCCCCGGCACCGGTCAGCGTCAGCCTGGTGCAGCCCTCCAACAACGTGCTGGAGCCCAGCGCTTCGGTGGCGCTCTCGGCCAACGTGGTGGTGAACGGAACAACCGCCCCCAACGGCACGGTCACCACATTTACCGTCAGCCCGTCGGGCGTTGGCACGCTGGCACCGGTCGCGCCAACCACGGTTGCGGGCGTGGCCAGCACCACGCTGAGCGTCAGCGCCCTGCCACCGACTGCCACGTTCCAGGTCACGGCCACGAGCAGCATCGGCACCATGACGGCCACCGACAGCCTCACCTACTACGTGCGCCCCGCACGGGCCGCCATTCAGGTCGTGATACCGGCCTACTTCACGGCCACGGGCACCACATCGCCCTGGGTCGCGCTGACCAGCGGCGCTGCCAGCTACCCCGGCATCAAGATCAATGCAGTCATCAACCCCAACGCGGGCATCCTGACATCCACCACCAAGGAAGACACCGACCTGACCACCGCCCTCAAGAACTTCAGGGCAGTGGCAGGCACCAGCAACCGGGTGATCGGCTATGTCGCCACCGCATCCACCAACGGCACAGTCTCGGTGGCCGACATCAAGGCAACCATCGACAATTACATCCGGCTGTACCCCGCCCAGCTGGAGGGGTTCTTCATCGACGGCATGGCCACCGAGAGCAGTCGGCTGGCCTTCTACCAAGAGATCTACACCTACATCAAAGGCTTGACCACCGGCATGGGCCCGGGCGTGACCGCCACCTCCCCGCCAGTCGTCATTGGCAACCCCGGCGCCTACCCTGTGGCGGCCTATGCAGGCGTTGCAGACACACTGGTCACCTTTGCAGGCAACGCAGCCGCGTACCAGAGTGTGGACCCCCAGCCCGCCAACACCTGGGTCTATGCCAAAAACAATGTCGCCCAGGGCATGCTGGTGCATTCGGCCAGCACCTGCACCGACATGCAGACAGCCATCAAAAAGGCCGACCGCCCGCGCATGAACACGGGCATGGTGTACGTCACCAACCTGGCCATCGGAGCGCCGTGGTCTGCCCTGCCGACCTATTGGCAACAACTGCTGGGCACGGTGGATGCACTCAACAAGGAACGCGCACTGCCCCTGTGCTGACCCGCACATCGGGCGCGCCGGAGCCTTGGCGCTGCGCGTGTTTGCGCCAAGCCTTACCCACCAATGCCGATGTGGCCAAGCAACTTGCTGAGCTGGGGACGAGGGCGGAGAGCTTGGCTAAAGGCAAGCCGCGCCCGGTTTGCTCGTCGCGACTGAACGCACTTCAATCGGCACGGGGCTTTTCCACTCATTGAACTTGCGAATCAGGTCCGACATCTTCGGATACCATGACAGACTTTTTGCACCAGTAATTTTTTGCATCGCCGACTTGCGATCCGTCGATGTCCCAACCATCAGGGCAGCGAGGGATCGTGAAAGTGATGTCACCACCAAAAACAGAATCATAAGCGGGGCCAAAGATGTGCTCACAATAGAAAGCGTACTCGTGATACCGCGCAACGCCATTCACAGAATCTGCAGGATTCCAAGGGCTGAGTCGATACAAACTCACTCTGTTGCAAGTCTCCGGGACAAAACTCGCGATCACCCTTTCTAAATGGGCTTTCGCTACTTCTTGCGGCGAATTAAAATCCTCCCCAGTATTCATATCCCGATATGTCAGACTCACCTCTGTTCTTACCTCCCTCACTGTCGACATCTGGGCCCAAGCACCCTCTAGCGCAAAAAGAAAGACCATAATACCCAAAACATTTCTCAGCATTCGCAAACACTCCGATAAAAAACTTCTTATTCAAACCAATATCAGTAAAAGTAAAGGGCACTAACCCCCCGCTGACATGCAGGTAATCAGGATAAAGAACCACCGCCTGCTAAAAAAATGCCCCACAGACTATCTCGTGCTTTCACCCGAAAACCGATCGCCAATGTAACAGCGGCGCACTCGGAGCCATAAAACATGGGTAATTATTTTGTAACCAACGGTTTATGGGACAAGCTTCTCCTCACCCCGTATTCCGCAACCCCGCAGCAATCCCATTAATAGAGATATGAATCCCCGTCTGCACCCGCTCGTCGCCCTGCCCTGCGCGCCAGCGGCGTACCAGTTCTACCTGCAGGTGGTGCAGCGGGTCGATGTACGGAAAGCGGTGCTTGATGGAGCGCGCGAGCGCGGTATTGTGCGTGAGGCGCTGTTTGTCGCCGGTGATGCGGGTCAGTGCCTCGGCGGTGCGGTGCCATTCGGCCTCGATGGCGGTGAAGACCTTTTTGCGCAGGCGGGCGTCGGTGACGAGTTCGCTGTAACGTGAGGCCAGGGCCAAATCACTCTTGGCCAGCACCATGTCCATGTTGGACAGCAGCGTGCCAAAGAAGGGCCATTGGCGGTACATCTTTTGCAGCAGCGCGAGTTGGGCCTTGGGGTCTTTGCCTTCGGCGTTGACGAAGGCTTCCACCGCCGAGCCAAAGCCGAACCAGCCGGGCAGCGTGAGGCGGCACTGGCCCCAGCTAAAGCCCCAGGGAATGGCGCGCAGGTCTTCGATTTTCTGGCTGGCTTTGCGGCTGGCCGGGCGGGAGCCGATGTTGAGCTCGGCAATCTCGCGGATGGGGGTGGAGTTGAAGAAGTAGTCGGTGAAGCCGGGGGTGTCGTACACCAGGGCGCGGTAGCTGGCCATGCTGGCCAGCGAGAGCTGTGCAGCGGCTTCCAGAAAGACCTTGGTCGCTGGCTTGGTGGGTTGCAGCAGCGTGGCTTCCAGCGTGGCGGCCACCAGGGTTTCGAGGTTGCGGCGGCCGATTTCGGGGTTGGCGTATTTGGATGCAATGACCTCGCCCTGCTCGGTCAGGCGGATTTGCCCGCGCACCGTGCCTGGGGGTTGCGCCAGGATGGCCTGGTAGCTGGGGCCGCCGCCCCGGCCCACCGTGCCGCCGCGGCCGTGGAACATGCGCAGCTGGATGCCGTGGCTGGTGGCCAGGCTGTCAAACAGCTCCACCAGGGCGATTTCGGCGCGGTACAGCTCCCAGTTGCTGGTGAAGATGCCGCCGTCTTTGTTGCTGTCGCTGTAGCCCAGCATGATGTCTTGCTCGCCGCCGCTGCGCGCCACCTGCGCGGCAATGCCCGGCAGGGCGTAGAACTCGCGCATGATGGGTGCGGCGTTGCGCAAGTCTTCAATGGTCTCGAACAGCGGCACCACGATGAGGTGGTTGCGGGATTCGCCATCGAGCGTGCCGCTCATCAAGCCCACTTCTTTTTGCAGCAGCAGCACCTCGAGCAGGTCGCTCACGGTTTCGGTGTGGCTGATGATGTAGTGGCGGATGGCGTCGGAGCCAAAGCGCTCGCGCATGATGCGGGCGGTTTCAAAGATGGCCAGTTCGCCCTGGGTGTGGGCGCTGTAGCTGGCCCCCACCACGCGCAGCGGCCGGGCGTCGTTGAGCAGGCGCAGGAGCAGCTTGCGCTTGGCTTCTTCGCCAAGGGATGCGTAGTGGCTTTCGATGCGGGCGGTGGCCAGCAGTTCGGCGACGACGTCTTCGTGCTTGTCGGAGCTTTGGCGCAGATCCACCGTGGCCAGGTGGAACCCGAACACCTGCACTGCGCGGATGAGGGGGTGCAGCCGCTCGGCGGCCAGCGATTGGCCGTGGTGGGATTTGAGGGATGCCTCGATGATCTGCAGGTCGGCCAGAAACTCGTCTGCGCTGCCATACGGATTTTGCGGCGCAACAGCGTGGCGAGCAGCATCACCGCCGGTGAGCTGCTTGAGGGAGGCCGCCAGGCGCGAGTAGATGCCCGTGAGGGCGCGGCGGTAGGGCTCGTCCAGGCGGTGCTCGCTCTGGTCGGGCGAGCGCTGGGCCAGCGCTTCCATCTCGGCCGATACCTGCACAAGGCGGGCCGACAGCGAAAGCTCGCCGCCCAGGTAGTGCACTTCGGTCAGGTAGTGGCGCAGGGCCACTTCGGCCTGGCGGCGCAGGGCGTATTGCAGGGTCTGCGCCGTGACGTTGGGGTTGCCATCGCGGTCGCCGCCAATCCACTGGCCCATGCGCAGAAAGCTGTGCACGGGGTATTGGCCCAGCTCGCTTTCCAGGTCGGCGTAAATCTTGGGGATCTCGCGCAGGAAGGTGGCTTCGTAGTACGACAGCGCGTTTTCGATTTCGTCGGCCACGGTGAGTTTGCTGTAGCGCAGCAGCCGCGTTTGCCACAGTTGGGCCACGCGGGCACGCAGCTGCGCTTCGTTGGCGGCCAGCTCGCGGGGGGTGAGGGCGTCTTTGGCGGTGTTGTAGAGCTGGGCGCGCACGCGAATGTCGTCGCGCGCGGACAGCAGTTGGGCGATGTCGCGCTCGGCATCCAGAATGCTTTTGCGCTGCACCTCGGTGGGGTGGGCCGTCAGCACCGGGGCCACGTAGCTGCTGGCCAGCGTCTGCGAAATGGTTTTGGGTGCAATGCCAGCCCAGCGCAGGCGCGACAGGGCTACCTCGATGCTGCCCTCTTGCGTGTCGCCCGCGCGCTCGTGCACGGCGCGGCGGCGGATGTGGTGGCGGTCTTCGGCCAGGTTGGCCAGGTGGCTGAAGTAGGTGAAGGCGCGGATCACGCTCACCGTCTGGTCGCCCGACAAGGACTTGAGCAGCTTTTTGAGTGCGCGGTCGGCCTCCTGGTCGGCGTCGCGGCGAAAGGCCACCGACAGTTTGCGCACCTGCTCGACCAGTTCGTACGCGGCCACGCCTTCTTGTTCTCGGATCACGTCGCCCAGAATGCGCCCGAGCAGGCGGATATCATCAATCAGGGGCTGGTCCTTGTCGGATCGTTTCATCAGGGTGGTCTCCGGAATGGATGGGGGGCGGGTGCCGCCAGCCCGCACTCATCCGGGCGCACCGGCCCCAGTGCGGTTGGATGCTAGCATCGACCGCTGCCGAATGATTACAAACAGGTTACGAACTTGAGCCCCACTTCCAGCCCCCCCAACATCGTCATCGCCACGCGCGAAAGCCGCCTGGCCCTGTGGCAGGCCGAGCATGTGCAGGCGCTGTTGCAGGCACGCGGCCACGCCGTGCAGTTGCTGGGCATGACGACCCAGGGCGACCAGATCCTGGACCGCTCGCTGTCCAAGGTGGGCGGCAAGGGGCTCTTTGTCAAAGAGCTGGAGACCGCGCTGCAGGAAGGCCGCGCCGACATCGCCGTGCACTCGCTCAAGGATGTACCCATGGAGCTGCCGCCCGGCTTTGCCCTGGCGTGCGTCATGGAGCGCGAAGACCCGCGCGATGCCTTTGTCTCGCCCGCCTATGCCAGCATCGATGCGCTGCCACAGGGCGCGGTGGTGGGCACCTCGAGCCTGCGGCGGCAGGTGTTGTTGCAGGCGCTGCGGCCCGACCTGCGCATTGAGCCGCTGCGTGGCAACCTGGACACGCGTCTGCGCAAGCTCGATGACGGGCAGTACGACGCCATCGTGCTGGCTGCTGCGGGCCTCAAGCGCCTGGGGCTGGGGTCGCGCATTCGCGCCACGTTCGAGCCTGCAGCCATGCTGCCCGCAGCGGGCCAGGGCGCTCTGGGCATTGAAGTGTGCGCAGACCGGCAGGACCTGATCGACGCGCTGGCCCCGCTGGCCGACCAGACCACCTGGCTGACCGTGGCGGCCGAGCGCGCCGTCAGCCGTGCCATGGGCGGCAGTTGCTCGATGCCGCTGGCAGCGCACGGCACGCTGGCGGGCGGCACCCTGCAGCTGGACGCCGCCTGGGGTGACCCTGACGGCCGCGCGCCGCTGGTGCGCGCCAGGGCCAGCGCTGCCGTGGCCACGCTGGCGCAGGCCGAGGCGCTGGGCCTGGCCATTGCACAGCAACTGCAGGACGGCGGCGCACGCGGTGCCGCGCCCACAGCGCACCAGGCCTAGCCCGGATATTTCACCAGGTCGCTTTTTGATGCCCCAAGACGCCCGATGCATGCACGCTTTCTTGGGTTCGAGTGACAAGTCCTATCCGGCCCGAGCGCTACACCCCCGATGGAGCCGTGCTGCGGCACGCTGGCGGCGTTGCTCCCCCTTGCGGGCACGCGCCCGCAGCGTCGTCGCGCCTTGCCAGCGCACCGCATCACAGCCCACTCGGGCGCGTCCCTGGTGAACTATGCGGGCTAGCCCAAACGGCACCTGATGCACACCGTGCCCGCCGCCGCGCCCTCTCGCGTCATCGTCACGCGGCCTGCCCGCGAGGCTGCGCGCTGGGTGCGTGATCTCGCTGGCCACGGCATCGCGGCCGTGGCGCTGCCGCTGATCGCGATTGGGCCGTGCACCGCACCCGAGGCCATCGCCGCGCTGCAGGCCGCCCGCGACCGGGCCCATACCTACCGGGCGCTGATGTTCGTCAGCGGCAATGCCGTGGCGTTCTTTTTTGATTCAAAACACCCGGTTGCGCTTGTCGCTGTAGGGGGTAAAGCTATCAAAATAAGAGCATGGGCACCCGGCCCGGCCACGGCGCACGCGCTGGCGCATGCGGGCGTGCCCCAGGCGCTGATTGATGGCCCGGCGCATGATGCACCGCAGTTTGATTCGGAGGCGCTGTGGAAGCAGGTGGGCGGGCAACTGGCACCGGGTGACCGTGTGCTGATCGTGCGCGGGCAATCGGGCGGCACGGCCGAGGCGCCCGAGGGCACGGGCCGCGACTGGCTGGCCCGCCAGATCGAATCTGCGGGCGCGAGCGTGGATTTTGTGGCGGCTTACCAACGGCTGCCTGCGGTCTGGAATGCGTCAGACATCGCCCTGGCCCGGCAGGCGGCGCACGACGGATCGGTGTGGCTGTTCAGCAGTTCCGAGGCCGTGACGCACCTGGCGGCGACGCTGCCAGGGCAGGACTGGGCGCACGCCCGCGCTTTGGCCACCCACCCGCGCATTGCCGAAGCGGCGCGCGCCGCAGGTTTTGGACACGTCGGGGGATGCCGCCCGTCGCTGGAGGACGTGGTGGCGTCGATAGAATCGGCCGCATGAGTTCCCCTTCCCCCGAAGCCCCGACTTCATCGCCCGCCGCCCCTGGGTTGGCTGCGGCGGATACGGCCGTGCAGGCAGGTGCGCCCGTGGTGCCCCAAGAGGCGCGTGGCCATGCCCTGCAGTGGATTGTGGCGGCCGTCGCGGTGGGCGCGCTGGTCAGCACCGGCATGCTGTGGCAAAAGCTCAGCGGCATCCAGGAACAGCTCGCCCGGCAATCGGCGGACTCGGGTGCGCTCGCCATCGAGGCCCGCACCATGGCCCGCCAGGCGGAAGATCTGGTGCGCGAAACGGCTGCCCGCCTGTCGGTGGCCGAAGCCCGCGTCAGCGAGGTCGCCCTGCAGCGCACCCAGCTGGAAGATCTGATGCAGAGCCTGTCGCGCTCGCGCGATGAAAACCTGGTGGTGGACATCGAATCGGCCATTCGGCTCGCGCAGCAGCAAACGCAGCTGACGGGCAGCCTGGAACCCATGGTGGCAGCGCTCAAATCAGCCAACCAGCGCATCGAGCGCGCAGCGCAGCCCCGCCTGGGCCCGGTACAGCGCGCCATCAGCCACGACCTGGACCGCCTGTCGCGCGCCCCCGTCACCGACACCGCAGGCCTGCTGGCGCGGCTGGACGACCTGGTGCGCCAGGTGGACGAACTGCCGGTGCAAAACGCCGTAGCCCAGGCAGAAGCCACCCGCCGCCTGGCGGCTGGGCCCGGTAGCGCGGCCGCGACAGCACCGTCCACCACACCCGATCACCTGGCCTGGTGGCAGGCCGTCCTGCAGCGCGGCTGGGAGGTGGTGCGCGACGAGGCACGGGGGCTGGTGCGCGTGAGCCGCATCGACCAGCCCGAAGCCATTTTGCTGGCGCCCGAGCAGGCGTTCTTCCTGCGCGAGAACCTCAAGCTCAAGCTGCTCAACGCCAGGCTGGCGGTGCTGGCCCGCCAGTACGATTCGGCCCGCGCCGACCTGGCAGCGGCCACCGCAGCGCTGAACAAGTATTTCGACCCGGCCTCGCGCCGCACGCAAGCCGCTGCCAGCACCCTGCAGACAGCCCAGGCCAGCATGAAGGCGGCTGAGTTGCCCCGCCTGGACGAAACCCTGGCGGCGCTGGCAACCGCCGCGGCAGGACGGTGATGGAACGCATGCGCAGTCATTGTGCGCCGTCTGCCTGTTGCGCCTGGCCTGGCAAAGCGGCAGGGGATTGCCCCCCACACGGCGGGGCGGCGCCTGCGTGCAAACACCGGCCCTGGGGCGCGGCTGCCATGAAGGTCGCGGACACCCGCCCAGCCATGGATCACTGACATGCGCGCAGCACTTTGGCTTCTGGCATTGTTTGGCGTGGCCGTGGCCGCCGCGCTGTTTGCGGGCAACAACCAGGGAACCGTCACCCTGTTCTGGCCACCCCACCGCATCGACCTGTCGCTGAACCTGGTGCTGCTGCTGGTGGTGGGCGGGTTCGTCACCGTGTATGCAGCGCTGCGTGGCCTGTCGGCACTGCTGGAACTGCCCCGGCAGGCCCAGCGCTGGCGTGCGCAGCAAAAAGAGCGCTCCATGCATGCATCGCTGCTCGATGCGCTCACCCACATGCTGGGCGGGCGTTTCATTCGCTCGCGCCAGGCAGCCCTGGCAGCGCTGGCCCAGGAGCATGCGCTGGCCGCCGCCAACGAGCCCGTGCCCCATGCGCGCCGTTTGCGCGCACTGGCCCACATGATTGCCGCCGAGGCATCGCATGCGCTGCAAGACCGCGCCACCCGCGAGTCGCACCTGCGCGACGCGCTGCAAGAATCCCCGCTGCGCGGCACCGTGATGGAGCAAGAGCTGCGCGAAGGCGCGCAGATGCGGGCGGCCCGCTGGTCGCTGGATGACCGCGATCCCAGCGCCACACTCGACCGCCTGGCCGAACTGCCACTGGGCGCGGCGCGCCGCACTCTGGCATTGCGCATCAAGCTCAAGGCCACCACCCGCCTCGGAGACCAGAGCCTCGAGGCGCTGGAAACCGCCCGCCTGCTGGGCAAGCACCGGGCGTTTTCGCCCAGCGCGGCACAGAGCATTGTGCGCGGCCTGGCCATGGAGCTGATCAACAGCGCACACGATACGGCGCAGCTCCAGCACATCTGGCAGTCTCTGGAAACCTCCGAGCGCCAGATGCCCGAGATTGCCATTCACGCGGCCCAGCGGCTGGCACTGCTCGGCGGCGACAGCGCACAGGTGCGCGCCTGGCTGCTGCCGGTTTGGGAGCAACTGGTGATCGCCCCCGACGCCCTGGCAGAGCAGCACGCGCTGAAGCTGGTGCATGCCCTGGAGGCGGGGCTTGGCGCCGTCGACGCTCCCTGGCTGGCACGCATCGAAGCGGCCCAGCAGGCCAACCCGCGCGACGCCCGCCTGCAATACCTGGCTGGCATCGCCTGCCTCAAACGGAACTTGTGGGGCAAAGCGCAACAACTGCTCACGCAGGCGGCGCAGCAGCTGGGTGACGCCGACCTGCGCGCAAGCGCCTGGCGCCACCTTGCGGAACTGGCCGAACAGCGCGGCGACGCCGTTGCCGCTGCCTCCGCCTGGAAGATGGCCGCCCTGGGTCAATAGACGAGAGCACCCGCCGGGTCGCGCCCCCCGGTGGCCCGCTCCAGCGCCTTGCCGCGCCCCCTGGTGCCCCGGCCCGCCCGCATACGCCCACTCGTTGTTGCGCGGTGGGGTTGCCACGCGTTTCAACGCCTTCCGCGTTGCGCCGCTTTCACGCCACCCCTTCCGGCCAAACCCCCTTTGTGTTCACACACGGTGGTCTTTTGGCATTGGCCCCTGCGGCTGGCGCACCGCACGGGCTACGGGCTACGGGCTACGGGCGGCGGTCGAACCGGGCCAATCACGCAAAATTAACCCAAAGTAAATACATTACGAATAGTAGAATTGCACCATTGATCGATGGAGACCTGCATGACCACCGCCACGCCAGACCTCGCCAACCTGCCCGCCCCCGCTGCCATCCAGCAGTTGCACCACTATGCCTACAAGGCGCGCGACGCAGAGGAGACGCGGCACTTCTACGAAGACATCCTGGGCCTGCCGCTGTATCACATCATCCAGAGCGACTATGTGCCCAGCACCGGCGAATACTGCCCGTACACGCACTTCTTTTTTCGGCTGCGGGATGGATCATTCATTGCGTTTTTCGACCTGGGCGATGACGTGAAGGCCGAACCCTCGCCCAACACGCCGCTGTGGGTCAACCACATTGCCTTTCGCGTGGACACGGTCCAAGAGCTGCAAAACACCCAGGCCCGGCTGCAAGCGCATGGCATCGAGGTGCTGGGCGTGACCGACCACCACATCTTCAAAAGCATCTACTTTTTTGATCCCAACGGCATCCGCCTGGAACTGACGGCGCAGCTGGCCAACGAAGAGCAGATGGCACGCGACAGCACCGTGGCCCATGCCCGACTGGCCGAATGGACGGCGCGCAAGGCGCAGTGGCGCAAGGAGCGCGCCGAGGGCAAGGTGGCAGCGCCGCTCAAGCCCCAGCACAACGACCGGCCAGAGTTTGCGCGGGCCTGAACGCCCGCCCGGCCGCGCAGCACCCGCCCTGGGCTGCTGCGACAAAGCATTTTCAGCATCAAAACAGGCCATCGCGCACGTCGATAGGGTCTTGATAGCTATCATTTTTATAGCTACTTGATCGTGACTGCCTCCAGGGGTGGATCGCCCTGTGCGCCCCGCCATGCCGTCGGCGCGCGCAGGGTATGCCTGCGCGCCAGACACCGTCCATGCCGCCCCGCGCCGCCGCAGGCTGCTCCCTTAAAATCGCCGGTTCCTCCTTCTGACCGTCGAGGCACGCCCCAGCGGCCTGCCCGCCTCACCGCCCTAC
Organism: Acidovorax sp.; assembly: GCF_046341535.1. Lineage (GTDB taxonomy): Bacteria > Pseudomonadota > Gammaproteobacteria > Burkholderiales > Burkholderiaceae_C > Acidovorax. The sequence goes on from NZ_JBKDRI010000092.1 coordinate 48,659, forward strand.
CCCATGAGCACGCCCCTGCACCAACCCGGCCTCGAAAGCCTGTCCAAGTCGTTTGAACCCGCTGCGCTGGAAGCCCACTGGGGCCCCGAATGGGAAAAGCGCGGCTACGGCACGGCGGGCCACCGCGGCACGGGCGCGCCGCAGGCGGGCGAGCCTGCGTTTGCCATCCAGTTGCCGCCCCCCAACGTGACCGGCACGCTGCACATGGGCCATGCGTTCAACCAGACGATCATGGACAGCCTCACCCGCTACCACCGCATGCGCGGCTTCAACACCGTGTGGGTGCCCGGCACCGACCACGCGGGCATCGCCACGCAGATCGTGGTGGAGCGCCAGTTGCAGGAACAAGGCATCAGCCGCTACGACCTGGGCCGCGAGGCCTTCACCCAAAAGGTGTGGGAGTGGAAGGAAAAAAGCGGCAACACCATCACCACGCAGATGCGCCGCATGGGCGACAGCGTGGACTGGAGCCGCGAGTACTTCACCATGGACGACAAGCTCAGCAGCGTCGTCACCGAAACCTTTGTGCGCCTGTACGAGCAGGGCCTCATCTACCGCGGCAAGCGCCTGGTCAACTGGGACCCCAAGCTGCAATCGGCCGTGTCGGATCTGGAAGTCGAGAGCGAGGAAAAAGACGGCTCGCTCTGGCACATTGCCTACCCCCTGGTAGACCCTGATGGAAGCCTTGCGGCTTCGGGCTCGGTCAGCCTGACGGTGGCCACCACCCGCCCCGAGACCATGCTGGGCGACGTGGCGCTGATGGTGCACCCTGAAGACGCGCGCTACACCCACCTCATCGGCAAAATGGTGACCCTGCCACTGTGCGACCGCCAGATCCCGGTGATTGCCGACGAGTACGTGGACAAGGCATTCGGCACCGGCGTGGTCAAGGTCACGCCCGCGCATGATCACAACGACTTCGCTGTCGGTTTGCGCCATGGCTTAAGGCCCATCGAGATACTGACGTTTGACGCAAGGCTCAAATCTTCACCGCTTGATGACTTTACTTGGGGTCATCGAGCCGAAATAAGCCCGGGACACGGCTTAGCCGATCAGGACGGCCTTGCCGGCTCACCCACATATTTGTTGATTCCCGAGAAGTACCGGGGCATGGACCGCTTCGTGGCCCGCAAGGCCATCGTGGCGGACCTCGAAGCCATCGGCGCGCTGGTCGAGGTCAAAAAGCACAAGCTCATGGTGCCCATTTGCACCCGCACCGGCCAGGTGATCGAGCCCATGTTGACCGACCAGTGGTTTGTGGCCATGAGCAAGGTCGGCGAAGGTGACGCCACCGGCAAAAGCATTGCGCAAAAGGCCATCGACGCCGTAGCCAGTGGCGAGGTGACCTTTGTGCCCGAGAACTGGGTCAACACCTACAACCAGTGGATGAACAACATCCAGGACTGGTGCATCAGCCGCCAGCTATGGTGGGGCCACCAGATTCCGGCCTGGTACGACGAAGACGGCAAGGTGATCGTGGCCCGCAACGAGGCCGAAGCCCAGGCCAAGGCCCCGGGCAAAACATTGCGCCGCGACGAGGATGTGCTGGACACCTGGTACTCGTCCGCCCTGGTGCCGTTTTCCACCATGGGCTGGCCTGAAGCCGTTCAGGCTGAGCCGGTCGAAGCCGGGGACCACGCTATTGCAAGCGCAGCGAGAACGGGTGTTTCGGATTTCGACCTGTACCTGCCCAGCACCGTGCTGGTCACGGGCTACGACATCATCTTCTTCTGGGTGGCACGGATGATCATGATGACCACGCACTTCACCGGCCGCGTACCGTTCAAGCATGTGTACATCCACGGCCTGGTGCGCGACGCGCAGGGCAAGAAGATGAGCAAATCCGAAGGCAACGTGCTCGACCCCGTGGACCTGATTGACGGCATTGCCCTGGAGCCTCTGCTGGACAAGCGCACCACCGGCCTGCGCAAGCCCGAAACCGCGCCCACGGTGCGCAAGAACACGCAAAAGGAATTCCCCGAGGGCATTCCCCCCTACGGCGCTGATGCGCTGCGCTTTACCTTTGCGGCGCTGGCATCGCTGGGCCGCAGCATCAACTTTGACAGCAAGCGCTGCGAGGGCTACCGCAACTTCTGCAACAAGCTCTGGAACGCCAGCCGTTTTGTGCTGATGAACTGCGAAGGCCAGGACTGCGGCCTCAAAGAGCACACCAAGGCCGAATGCCAGCCCGGCGGCGCGATGCATGGCTACATGCAGTTCAGCCAGGCCGACCGCTGGATCAGCTCGCTGCTGCAACAAGCCGAGGCCGAGGTGGAAAAGGGCTTTGCCGAATACCGCCTGGACAACGTGGCCAACGCCATCTACGACTTTGTCTGGAACGAGTACTGCGACTGGTACCTGGAGATCGCCAAGGTGCAGATCCAGAACGGCACCGAAGCGCAGCAACGCGCCACGCGCCGCACGCTGATCCGCACGCTGGAAGCCATCCTGCGCCTGGCCCACCCGGTGATCCCGTTCATCACCGAAGCCCTGTGGCAAGTGGTGGCACCCGTCGCTGGCTTGAAGGGTGAATCGGTCAGCATTGCCCGCTACCCAGAGGCGCAGCCCGAGAAGATCGACGAGGCCGCGATCGCCCACATGGCCCGCGTCAAGGGCCTGGTGGACACCTGCCGCGCCTTGCGTGGCGAGATGAATGTCTCGCCCTCCACCCGGTTGCCGCTGTTCGTGGTCGGCGACGCGGACTTCATGCGCGGCGTGGCCCCGGTGCTGCAGGCGCTGGCCAAGCTCAGCGAGGTCAAGGTGTTTGACGACGAGGCCGCCTGGGCCGCCGCCGCCCAGGCAGCGCCCGTGGCCGTGGTGGGTGACGCCCGCATGTGCCTCTACATGGAAATCGACGTGGCGGCCGAGAAGGCCCGCCTGTCCAAGGAAATCGCCCGCATTGAGGCCGAAATCTCCAAGGCCCATGGCAAGCTCGGGAACGAAGCCTTTGTGGCCAAGGCCCCCGCCGCCGTGCTGGACCAAGAGAAAAAGCGCGTTGCCGACTTCACAGCCACCCTGGGCCGATTGCGCGATCAGCTCGCACGCCTGGGTTGACTGCTGGGCCATACTGGCCGCCCACTGCCCACCTGCACCGGCCTGACCGGGCCCCCGCGGCCCGGTCGCTTGCACCGCCAAAAGGAAACCCATGACCACCGTCACCACCGTTCGCAAAGCCGTTTTTCCGGTTGCTGGCCTGGGCACACGCTTTTTGCCCGCCACCAAGGCCAGCCCCAAGGAAATGCTGCCCGTGGTGGACAAGCCACTGATCCAGTACGCGGTGGAAGAAGCCTACGCGGCGGGAATCCGCCACATGATCTTTGTCACCGGCCGCAGCAAACGCGCCATCGAAGACCACTTTGACACGGCCTACGAGCTGGAAAACGAGCTGGAATCGGCAGGCAAGCTGGAACTGCTGCGCCTGGTGCAGTCGGTGCAGCCCGATGACATGGACTGCGCCTATGTGCGCCAACCCCGCTCGCTGGGCCTGGGCCACGCCGTGCTGTGCGCCGAGCCCCTGGTGGGCAACGAGCCCTTTGCCGTGCTGCTGGCCGACGACCTGATGGTGGGCCCGCCGGACGGCGAGCCCGTGCTCAAGCAAATGGCTGCCGCCTTTGCCCAGCAGGGCCGCTCGGTGATTGCGGTGCAGGAGGTTCCGCAAGACCAGGTGCACAAGTACGGCATCGTGGCCGGCGAGCCAGCGGGCGGCCCGCTGATACGCATCGAACGCATCGTCGAAAAGCCCCAGGCCGCCGAAGCGCCCTCCCGCATGGGCGTGGCGGGCCGCTACATCCTCACGCCTGGCGTGTTCAACGAGATCCGCCACCAGCCGCGCGGCGTGGGCGGCGAAATCCAGCTCACCGACGGCATTGCCCGCCTGATGCAGCACGAGGCGGTGTATGCATTTCAGTATGCGGGCAAGCGCTACGACTGCGGCAGCAAGGAAGGCTTTTTGGAGGCCACGGTGGAGCTGGCATTGCAGCACCCGCAGGTGAGCGACGCATTCCGCGCCTACCTCAAGGGCCTGCGGCTGTAGGCCCTTGCCTGCGGTGACCAGCGCCGATGTCTAGGAGCCTGTCGGACTTGGAGCGTCGAAAGCGAAAATCGGCGAGAGCGAGGACAGTTTTTGCCGAATTTGCAGCCCCATAGCCGAGCTATGGGGCAAAAAGGCGGTCAAAAATGGACCGCTGCGGTCGATTTGCAGCCGACGATTTCCAAGTCCGACAGGCTCCTAGTGTGCTGTCCCGCAAATACGTGAGCAAAGTCGATGCAGCTTTTCAAGGATCGAATCGGCGGTGGCAGTCCATGTGAAGGGC
>NZ_JBKDRI010000093.1:0-8345 GCF_046341535.1 Acidovorax sp.
CCTTGGCAAGCTTTTCCTGCTCGGCCTTGGCTTTGGCGGCTTCCGCGGCTTCGGCCTGGGCCTTTTTCTGTTCGAGCTCCCTGTCTTTGGTGGCACTGGCCGCCGCCTTGGGGGCGGCCGCTGTAGCGCCGGCCTGACGGGTATCAGCTGCGCCCGGGCCAGCATCGCCCCCGGCAGGGGGCAAAGCCGCTTTCACGGGGCGCCTTTCGTCCGGCTGCTTGAGAACGCTCTTCTCGGGGATGTCCTGTGGAGGCGGGCGGTCGCTAAATACCTTGCGCCCATCCTTGTCAATCCATTGCCACTGGGCCGAGGCGCCCAGAGCCCACGAGCAGGCCACCGCCAGCAAAAGAAGCTTGTGTATTTTCATGGGATCGAGTTTAGCGGCGCGCCCTGTCTGCCGCCAGTGGGAAGCCTGACATCCGGCAGCAATACGCCGGCTGAACGGCAGATGATGGGGTATTGCCACTGCGCTCCGGGGCGGGTGCCCGAGTCGCAAGGCGTCGGCTTTGCACCACAGCCGCACGGGTACAATCCGTTTTTTGGAGCTTTCTCATGCGCCTTCTCGGAAAAGCGCTCACCTTCGACGATGTGTTGCTGGTGCCAGCGTACTCCCAGGTCCTGCCCAAGGACACGTCCCTCGCGACGAAACTCTCCCGCAACATCCAGCTCAACCTGCCGCTTGTGTCCGCCGCCATGGACACCGTGACGGAAGCGCGCCTGGCCATCGCCATTGCCCAAGAGGGCGGCATCGGCATCGTCCACAAAAATCTGACGGCGCAGGAACAAGCTGCCCAGGTGGCCAAGGTCAAGCGCTACGAATCCGGCGTGCTGCGCGACCCGGTCGTCATCACCCCCGAGCACACGGTGCTGCAGGTGCTTCAGTTGTCCGAACAGTTGGGAATTTCGGGCTTTCCGGTGTGCGATGGCGGCAAGGTGGTGGGCATCGTCACGGGGCGTGACCTGCGCTTTGAAACGCGCTACGACGTCAAGGTCCACCAGATCATGACGCCACGCGAAAAGCTCATCACCGTCAACGAAAAGGACGGCACAACACCGGCTCAAGCCAAAGCGCTTTTGAACAAGCACAAGCTTGAGCGCATCCTGGTCGTGAACGACGCCTTTGAGCTCAAGGGCCTCATCACCGTCAAGGACATCACCAAACAGACGAGCTTTCCGAATGCCGCCCGCGATGCTGCAGGGCGTCTGCGCGTGGGCGCCGCCGTGGGCGTGGGCGAGGGCACCGAAGAGCGCGTCGAAGCGCTGGTCAAGGCCGGGGTGGACGCGATCGTGGTGGACACAGCCCATGGCCACAGCAAGGGCGTGATCGACCGCGTGCGCTGGGTCAAGCAAAACTATCCGCAAATCGACGTGATCGGCGGCAACATCGCCACCGGCGCTGCGGCGCTGGCACTGGTCGAGGCTGGTGCAGATGCCGTCAAGGTCGGCATTGGCCCCGGCTCCATTTGCACCACGCGCATCGTCGCCGGCGTGGGCGTGCCCCAGATCATGGCCATCGACAATGTGGCCACGGCCCTCAAGGGAACCGGCGTGCCGTTGATTGCCGACGGCGGCATTCGCTATAGCGGCGACATTGCCAAGGCCCTGGCTGCTGGCGCAGGCTCGGTGATGATGGGCGGCATGTTCGCGGGTACCGAAGAGGCCCCCGGCGAGGTGATCCTGTTCCAGGGCCGCAGTTACAAAAGCTACCGGGGTATGGGCTCGATCGGTGCCATGCAGCAAGGCAGTGCCGACCGCTACTTTCAGGAGTCGAGCACCGGCAACCCCAATGCCGACAAACTTGTGCCCGAAGGCATCGAAGGCCGCGTGCCGTACAAGGGATCCATGATTTCCATCGTCTACCAGATGGCGGGCGGCGTGCGTGCCTCCATGGGGTATTGCGGCTGCGCCACCATCGAAGAGATGAATAACAAAGCCGAGTTCGTCGAGATCACCACGGCGGGCATCCGCGAGAGCCACGTGCACGACGTGCAGATCACCAAAGAAGCGCCGAACTACCGCGCCGACTGACCTGCCAGCCACCACAGGCCCGAACCCGTGTCCCAGGTGTTCGGGCCTTTGTCGTTTTTCACGCCACCAGTTTTCAGCCTATCCGGTCGCCTGCCATGCAACACCAGAAAATCCTCGTTCTCGATTTTGGCTCGCAAGTCACCCAGCTCATTGCCCGCCGAGTTCGCGAGGCGCATGTCTATTGCGAGGTGCACCCCTGCGATGTGACGGACGAATGGGTGCGCGAATACGCGGCCGACGGCAGCCTCAAGGGCGTGATCCTGTCGGGCAGCCACGCAAGCGTGTACGAGCAAAGCACCGACAAGGCCCCGCAGGCCGTGTTCGAGCTGGGAGTGCCGGTGCTGGGCATCTGCTACGGCATGCAGACCATGGCCCACCAGCTCGGCGGCAAGGTCGAAGGTGGCCACAAGCGCGAGTTCGGATTTGCAGAGGTGCGCGCACGCGGACACACCGCGCTGCTCAAGGACATTGCCGACTTCACCACGGCAGGGGGTCACGGCATGCTGAACGTATGGATGAGCCACGGCGACAAGGTCACCGAGCTGCCCCCCGGCTTCAAGCTCATGGCCAGCACCGACAGTTGCCCCATCGCTGGCATGGCCGACGAGAGCCGCCGCTTCTACGCGGTTCAGTTCCACCCGGAAGTGACTCACACCGTGCAGGGCAGGGCGCTGCTGGAGCGCTTTGTGCTGGGTATCTGTGGAGCGCGCCCCGACTGGGTCATGCGAGACCATATCGCCGAGGCAGTAGAGCAGATTCGCCAGCAGGTGGGCGATGAGGAAGTGATCCTGGGCCTGTCGGGCGGCGTGGATTCATCCGTGGCTGCCGCGCTGATCCACCGCGCCATTGGCGACCAGCTCACCTGCGTATTTGTAGACCATGGTCTCTTGCGCCTGAATGAAGGCGACATGGTCATGGACATGTTCGTTGGCAAGCTGCACGCCAAAGTCATCCGTGTGGACGCGAGCGAGCTCTTCCTGGGAAAGCTTGCCGGTGTGAGCGACCCCGAGGCCAAACGCAAGATCATCGGCGGCCTGTTCGTGGACGTATTCAAGGCCGAGGCAGCCAAGCTCAAGGCCGGCGCTGGCGGGCACAAGGGCGCCACCTTCCTGGCGCAGGGCACCATCTACCCCGACGTGATCGAGTCTGGTGGAGCCAAGAGTAAAAAAGCCGTCACCATCAAAAGCCACCACAACGTTGGCGGCCTGCCTGAGCAACTGGGCCTGAAGCTGCTGGAGCCCTTGCGGGACCTGTTCAAGGACGAAGTGCGCGAGCTGGGGGTGGCCCTGGGCCTGCCGCACGACATGGTCTACCGCCACCCCTTCCCGGGGCCAGGGCTGGGCGTGCGCATTCTGGGTGAGGTCAAGCGCGAGTACGCCGACCTGCTGCGCCGCGCAGACGCCATCTTCATTGAAGAATTGCACCACTTCAAGGACGAAGCCAGCGGCAAGTCGTGGTACGACCTGACCAGCCAGGCCTTTACCGTGTTCTTGCCGGTCAAGAGCGTGGGAGTGATGGGCGACGGGCGCACCTACGACTATGTCGTGGCCCTGCGCGCCGTGCAGACCAGCGACTTCATGACCGCCGACTGGGCCGAACTGCCCTATGCGTTGCTTAAAAAGGTATCGGGCCGCATCATCAACGAAGTGCGCGGCATCAATCGGGTCACGTACGACGTGTCGAGCAAGCCACCGGCGACCATTGAGTGGGAGTAGGGGATATTTGCTGCGCAGCAAATATTGCTATAAATCATAAAATTCAATATAGTGCGTTTATTCGCTGTACAGCGAATAACCCATAAGGCATGGTCGTGAACGCACCTGAAGTCGAGAGCGCGTTGATCGCCGAACTCCTGGAAGCCCTGCGGGCCCTCCCGGACGTGACGGCCAAACTCGCGTGCCAGGGCGACTCTGGCGAGCAGGCCGCGGTCAACGATGTTTCAGTCTCGATGCAGGTTGCCGGGCGTCCCTTGGCGCTGCTGGTCGGGATCCGAAAGGCGCTCTATCCGCGGGATGTCCGGCAAGCACTTTGGCAGATCCGGGATGCGGCGTCGCGCCGCAGTGGCGATGCCGGCGCAGAAGGCGCCGTGCCGCTGCTCGCGGCCGAATCGATCTCACCGGGCGCCAAGGATCTGCTGAAAACGGAGCGGGTGGGTTATTTCGACGCCGGGGGCAGCCTGTACCTCCCGGCACCGGGGGCGCTCTTCTTCGTGGACAAGCCACCGTCGAAGTCGACCTCCCGGGCCATCCGTTCGCTGTTTTCCGGGCGTCGCGCTCACGTGTTGCATGGCCTGCTGATGCGCCGCGAGGATTGGCTGGGCGTGACCGAGCTGGCCGAGGACGTCTCGGCATCCCCGTCAACGGTGTCGATGGTCTTGACCGAACTGGAACGACTCGACTGGCTGGATTCACGGGGGCAGGGGCCTGGCAAGCAGCGGCGCGTGAGTCAGCCTGTGGCCCTGCTGGATGCCTGGGCCACGAGCCTGCGGCAGCAACCGGCTGAGGCGATGCGCAGGTTCTTCGTTCCTGCCGTGAAGGTCGACGCCCTGGCCACAGAACTCGATGGTGTGTGTTCTTCGCATGGGATCGAATATGCGGTCACCCACGAAGCGGCTGCCCAGCGCTACGCCCCTTTTCTGTCGAACGTCTCGCAGGTTCGCATCCGCTTGCCGGCCGGTTCGGCCACCGAGGCTGCCCTAGGTGAGCTGGGCGCCCGACCCGTCAGTGAGGGCGCGAATCTGGTCGTCATTGACGCCAAGTCGCCGGGGGATCTGCTGTTCAGGCAGCGGGTGGACGGTGTCTGGCTGGCCAGCCCGATCCAGACCTACCTGGACCTGGTGTGCGCCGAGGGGCGCGCCAAGGAGTTGGCTGAGCACCTGCGCCGGGAAAGGATCGGCTTCTGATGGTCAAACCTTCGCACTTCGGCGGATACAGCGATGCCTACACCGTGGACTGCGAGCGTGTCCTCGTCACGCTGTTGCGCGGGCTCGGGCCATGGAAGGAGTCAGTCTTCCTGGTCGGAGGTCTGACGCCGCGCTATCTGGTGCCTCAGCGTCCACCCGACGTGCCTGCGCACGCCGGCACGCTGGATGTCGACATCGTCATCGATCTGCAGCTCCTGGCCGACACCGACGCGTACCACTCGCTGGACGACAACCTCAAGCGGATGGGCTTCGAGCGCGCTGTCAACGAACAGGGGTTGAAGCTTTCGTGGCGATGGCAGACGCGCACAGAGCACGGCGCGCTGATGGTGCTGGAGCTCTTGGCCGATGCGCCCGAGATTGCCGGGGGCCGGGTGCAGCCGTTGCCAACGGAAGGCACGATCTCGGCGCTCAACATTCCGCATTCGTCCATCGTTTTTGACCTGCATCAGGTCACAGAGATCCGCGCGGAGCTGCTGGGCGAGAACGGCATGGCCACCGAGCGCGTCAAGCATGCGGACATCGTCAGCTTCACTTCCCTGAAGGCCTTCGCGTTCGACCAGCGCTTCGAGCGCAAGGACGCCCATGACCTGGTCTATTGCATCGAGCATGCCCCCGACGGGCTCGGCGCCGTCGTCGCAGCCTTTGGCCATGCGCTGGCCGGCTCGCATTCGGCGGTCATCCGGGAGGGACTCGATGTCCTGAGGCGCCGATTCGCCAGTGACCAGGCGACTGAGGGCTACCGCAAGGACGGGCCGGTTTCGGTGGCCAAGTTCGAGCTTGGTGAAGGGCCGGAGCCTGAACTCCGCGAGGCCAGGATGCTCCGGCAGCGCCAGGCCAGTGATCTCATCGATCGGTTGCTCGCCGGCATCGGGTAGCGGACATGTCGATCGAGTGCCTGTCCACGCGCGATGCCCCGACTGGGGCTCGGTCCGAACTGTTCGCTCGCCGGCCTGGGGATACCCGAGAGCTACCGCCCGCACACGACCGCGGGCGCTTACGTGCCTACATCGGCGGTCGCGGTACCGCAGTGGTCGGTGCGCAAGCCGTGGATCATGAGTTCGCCGTCGCAGTTCCGGCCGGGACCACCGCCTTCACTGGACAGCGCGGTGTGGCAACGCGACTACGCTGAGGTGAAGTTGCTCGGCAGCCGAGCGAGCACCGTGCGCACGGCCGAGCAGACGGAAATCGGCCAGTTTTGGGACTACTCGCTACCGCCGATCTACTATGGTGTGGTGCGCTCGGTGGCGCTGATGCCGGGCCGCGACCTCGTAGCCAACGCCAGGCTATACGCGACCGTGGCCCAGGGAATGGACGACGCGATGATTGCGGTTCTCGATGCCAAGTACCACTACAACTTCTGGCGCCCGGTTACCGCCATTCGCAACGCCGACCTCGACGGCAACCCCGCAACCGACCGCGATGCGAGCTGGCTGTCTCTGATCGAGGCCCCACTGCATCCGGAGTACCCGAGCGCCCATAGCATTCTCGCGGCCACCATCGGCACGATCCTGCAGTCGGAGGCCGGGAGCCAGCCGGTGCAGCTGAGCACCAGCAGCCCTACCGCCAAGGGTGCCACGCGTCGCTGGTCCGTCATCGAGGACTTCATCCAGGAGGTCAGCATGTCCCGCGTCTATGGCGGCATCCACTATCGCTTCTCCAACGCGGCCGGCATCGCCATGGGTCGTAAGCTCGCCGGGCAGGTGCTGGAGCGGCAGGCCGTGGTGCGGTAGTCGATCGCGTCGTCAGGGGAGCACCTGAAATCCCTCGCGGCGCTGACTCCACCCGCGAGACCCCCATGCCGAAATACATCGTCCACCCCACCGATGCCGCGCACCCCCCGCCACCTACAGCAAAACTGTGCGTGCCAGGAGGCTCATTTTCGGCTCTTGTACGGGGTGTTCTGAGACGAAATTCGGCGTCCTCGTGGGCGCCACTGTATTGACCTAGGAGCCTGTCGGACTTGGAAATCGTCGGCTGCAAATCGACCGCAGCGGTCCATTTTTCACCGCCTTTTTGCCCCATAGCTCGGCTATGGGGCTGCAAATTCGGCAAAAACTGTCCTCGCTGGGGCCGATTTTCGCTTTCGATGCTCCAAGTCCGACAGGCTCCTAGGCAACCCTCTCAATCCTGACGGAGAACGCTCCTTGGAAACCTACCCCAGTTGGTAGCTTTCAACTCCCCGGCCTGCCGTGGGGTTTGAAAGCACCCCACCGCCCCACCGCAGATGCCCTATGACCCGGGAGTGAGCCCATGCTCAACATCTTTTCGCTCGCCAATGGCCGGCTGTTTCAGGAAGAAATCGAATCCCTGGAAGAGCTGACCAAATTCCAGCCCATCTGGGTGGACCTGGAAGCACCTACGCCCGAAGAAAAGCGCTGGATCAAGCAGCACTATGGCCTGTTCATCCCCGAAGATGCGATGGACGAGGACATTGAGGAGTCCGCCCGCTTCTACGAGGAAGACAACGGCGAGCTGCATATCCGCAGCGACTTTTTGATCGATGACGCCGAAAATCCCCGCTCGGTGCGCGTGGCGTTCATCCTGAACCAGCACAACGCCAACCTCAAGAGCCGGGGCGTTCTGTTTTCCATCCATGACGAGGATGTGCCTGTATTCAGGCTGCTGCGCATGCGCGCGCGCCGTGCGCCGGGGCTGATTGAAGACGCCAAAGAGGTGCTGCTCAAGCTGTTCGACGCCGATGCCGAATACTCGGCCGACACGCTTGAAGGCATCTACGATGAGCTGGAGCTGGTCAGCAAGCAGGTGCTTGCGGGCGATGTGACCGACGCCCGCGCCGGTGAGGTGCTGGCCGCCATTGCGCGACAGGAAGACTTGAATGGCCGCATCCGCCGCAACGTCATGGACACACGCCGTGCGGTGAGCTTCATGATGCGCTCCAAGATGCTCAACGCAGAGCAGTTCGAGGAAGCGCGCCAGATCCTGCGCGACATCGAGTCGCTGGACAACCACACGGCGTTCCTGTTCGACAAGATCAACTTCCTGATGGACGCCACGGTCGGTTTCATCAACATCAACCAGAACAAGATCATCAAGATCTTCTCGGTGGCCAGCGTGGCGCTGCTGCCGCCGACGCTGATTGCCAGCGTGTACGGGATGAATTTCCAATACATGCCCGAGCTGGCGCAGACCTGGGGCTACCCGTACGCTCTGGGCCTGATGGTGGCCAGCGCTCTCGGCCCCATGTGGTACTTCCGCAAGCGGGGCTGGCTGAAGTAGCCTCCCTGTGGCGCTTAGAGTTTATCCGTAAATAGTAAACTATCTCCCTGAGCCGTAGTTGACGCGGCGTAAGGCAAGACTTTGACGACCAAGAAGCGAGTGGACTCATGGGTAGTGACCGATGATTTTTGGCAGCGGGTGGAGCCGCTGATTCCTA
>NZ_JBKDRI010000094.1:0-4547 GCF_046341535.1 Acidovorax sp.
CATCGAGCTTGGCCAGCCGCGTGTTGTCGGCAAAGAGATCGTGTTTGATGGCGCTGCGGGTTGGCGGGGAAGGCATCGGTTGGCTTTCGTTTCGTCGTCGGCGTTTGAGGTGGGGGGTTGTTAGAGGTTCCCTAAGGTTCAAGCTGGCCTGCGCGTCCGGCCGGGGCCACGGCCTTGCCCGCGACCTGGCTGTTGTCGCTGGCTTCGCGGTCGCCCGGGGTGTCGTCATCGCTTGGCGCTCCATACCCCGGGTAGTGGCCATCTTGGGCAGGCTTGGCTGCGGCCTCCTGCCGCTCCTTGGTCATCTGCTCGGCCAACTGGCTGCGCCCCTCACGGGCCACGGCGATGAACCGGGCGCGGTCCTTGTGGTGCGGGTACATGCGATCGGCGAGGGCCATGTTGTGCGTGCGAAACCGCTGGGTGACGGCCGTGGCCTGCTCCTGCGTCAGCCCCATCAGGCCCAGCACTGTGTGCGCGCTTTGCAGGCTCGACTCGAACAGCTCGCGCTGCACCAGCGTGATGCCGACGTCGCGCAGCTTGTTCCAGTGCGTGATGTCGCGCGCGCGGGCCACCACCTGCAGGTGCGGAAAATGTTCTCGCGCCAGCTTCGCGATGGTGAGCGACTGGTCGGGGTCGTCAACCGCCACCACCAGGATGCGCGCGTGCTCGGCGCCCGCAATGCGCAGCAGGTCCAGCCGCGTTGCGTCGCCGTAGAACACGCGGTAGCCAAAGGTGCGCGCCACCTCCAGCATGTCCACGCTGTGGTCAAGCACCGTGGTGGGGATGCCGTGGGCCAGCAGCACGCGCGAGACGATCTGGCCGTAACGGCCGAAGCCCGCGACGATGACCGGGGCCTCCTGAGGCTCTGAAATTTCATCGGCCGCAGGTGCCTTGACCCGCGCATAGCGGCGCAGCAGCACACGGTCAAGCAGCACCAGCAGCAGCGGGCTGATCAGCATGGACAGCGCCACGGCACCGATCAGCAGCGAGGCGGTATCGGCCGAGAACACGCTGGCACCGGCGGCGGCCTGGAAAACCACAAACGCGAACTCACCGCCCTGCGCCAGCAGCAGCGTGAACACCGGGCGCTCCTGGTACGGTATGCCCACCACCTTGGCCAGTGCGTAGATCACCGCCGCCTTGGCGGCCAGAAAGCCGACCAGGATCGCCGCCATCAGCCAGGGCGAGCGCAGGATCACGCCAAAGTCGATGCTCATGCCCACGGCGATGAAAAACAGGCCCAGCAGCAGGCCCTTGAAGGGCTCGATGTCGGCCTCCAGCTCGCGCCGGTACTCGCTGTCGGCCAGCAGCACACCCGCCAGAAAAGCGCCCAACGCCATCGACAGTCCCACCATCACCATCAGATAGGCAATGCCCACCACCAGCAGCAGCGCTGCGGCCGTAAAGACCTCTGGTGTGCGGCTTTTGGCGATCCAGCGCAGCACAGGGCGCAGCAGCAGCCGCCCGCCCAGAATGATCGCGCCGATCACGCCCACGATCTTGAGCACCTCCAGCACCACGTCGCCGGGCGTGTGGGCGTTGCCCGCGCCTGCGGCAGCGCCCAGCAGGGGCAGCAGCGCCAGGATGGGGATGGCGGCCACGTCCTGAAACAGCAAGATCGAAAAGCCCGCCTGGCCGCTGTGCGTGCGCATCAGGTTGCGCTCGCTCAGGGATTGCAGCGCAATGGCCGTGGACGACAGCGCCAGCCCCAGCGCGCCGACAAGGCTCATGCGCCAGGGCAACCCCGCCAGTGCGCCCAGTGCAAACAGCACCGCCGCGCAGCCGAGCACCTGGGCGGTGCCGGTGCCAAAAATGGGGCGGCGCAGCGCCCACAGGCGGCTGGGTTGCAGTTCCAGCCCCACCAAAAAAAGCATCAGCACCACGCCGAACTCAGCAAAGTGCAGGATGTCCTGCACATTGCTGACCAGCCCCAGCCCCCAGGGCCCGATGGCAATGCCCGCCGCCAGGTAGCCGATGATGGCCCCCAGCCCGAGAGCCTGCGCGATGGGCACCGCCAGCACGGCGGCGGCGAGGTACAGGAATCCGTAGGTGAGCCAGGCAGGTGCGAGTTCCATAGGGGGGAGGGTGGGCAGGGCGAAATGCTCCGCTTTTGATAGCTGATTGCGCCCGATTATGTTGCCAAGTGGCGCTGATGGGGTTGGCATGGAGGCTGCAACGCGCGCCAGGGGCTCCGATGCACCCACCCGATGGTGTTGCGGCTCAGGCAACGGCAGACAGGGCGGGCCTTCCTGGCGGCCTTGTGCCAGAAAGCGGTGTTGCCAGGTTGCGGAGGGCCGTGGGCGCGGTCCTGTTTTTCGTCCCGCGCGGCTGGCCGCGCACCGGAGTGTCATTTGCTATCAAAAAAATAGCTTGCTGGGCCGTAAAATGAGGCGCACAAGGCTTTTTTGATTCGTATTTTTGTGCGTGCTCTGCTTTCAGGGGGTTGTCATGCCAGTCGTTGTTGTCGCCAATCCAAAGGGCGGCGTGGGCAAGTCCACGCTGTCCACCAACGTTGCGGGCTACTACGCCAGCCGCGGCCATGCGGTTCTTCTGGGCGATACGGATCCCCAGCAGTCGGCCCGCCTCTGGCTGGGGTTGCGTCCAGCCGCAGCGCGCCCCATTGGGGCGTGGGATGCCTCCGCCGACGTCATCTCCCGTCCGCCGCGCGGCACCACCCATGCGGTGCTTGACACTCCGGCCGGCCTGCATGGCTGGCGCATGAGCGATGTGTTCCAGCTTGCCGACAAGATCATCGTGCCGCTGCAGCCCAGCGTGTTCGACATTTTTGCCACGCGCAGTTTTCTCAACAAGCTGGCGGAGAACCGCCACGCGGCGGGCGTGCAGATCGGCATTGTGGGGATGCGGGTCGATGCGCGCACCAAAGCCGCCGAGCAACTCCACCATTTCGTGGACACGCTGGGTTTTCCGGTGCTGGGCTACCTGCGGGACACGCAAAACTACATCCATCTGGCCGCGCATGGCCTCACGGTGTTTGACGTGACGCCCGGCCGCGTGGGCCGCGATCTGGAGCAGTGGCAGAGCATTTGCAACTGGCTTGACGCCTGACCTGTGCGCCAGACGGACCCCGCGATTCGGGAATCCAACGACATTGGCGGATCACACCGGTCACCCGGCCACCCACGCAGCCCCCAGACAGCCCCCCGAGGGCACCCCATGGCATCCATGAAAATTTTCCGCTCCTACTCCGAAGTCAGTGCCTGCGTGGGCCAGGAGGTCGCTGTGACCGACTGGGTCACGATCACCCAGGAACAGGTCAACCTGTTCGCCCAGGCCACGGGCGACCACCAGTGGATTCATGTGGACCCCGAGCGTGCCAAGGCCGGGCCGTTTGGCGCGCCGATCGCGCATGGTTTTCTCACGCTGTCGCTGATTCCGCGTTTTTTCGAAACCGGTATCCGCATTGAAGGGGAGCGCATGGGCGTGAACTACGGCCTGAACCGCGTGCGCTTCACGTCGCCGGTGCCCGTGGGCAGCCGCCTGCGCGCGCGCCTGACCTTGCAAGCCGCAGAGCCCATCGCGCCCGACGGCGTCCAGATGACCTGGCTGGTCACCGTGGAGCGCGAGGGCAGCGACAAGCCTGCCTGCGTGGCCGAATCGCTGACGCGCAACTTCGGGGCGCCCGCCTGACGCCGTGACGCGCTGCCTCGGCTGGCACAGGTGACCTGAATCGGGGGCTCGGCACCCTCAGCCCATGGGGCTCAGCCGTTGATGGCGCTGCCCCCGGGCCCCATCGACATCGCGCCATCGGGCATGGCAAAGTGGTTTTGACGCCAGGCTTCAAACACCGTGACCGCCACGGCGTTGGACAGGTTCAGGCTGCGCTGCCCCGCCCGCATGGGCAGGCGAAGGCGCTGCGTGGGCGGGAAGCTCTCGCGCAGCGCTGGCGACAGGCCCCGGGTTTCCGCGCCGAACACCAGCCAGTCCCCCGGCAGAAAGCGGGTGGAATGCACCGGCTGCGAGGCATGCGTGGTCATGGCAAACATGCGAGCCGGGTCGGGCTGGGCGTCGCGCATCAATGCGGGCCATCCAGCGTGCCGTCGCACGGTGGCGTACTCATGGTAGTCCAGGCCTGCGCGGCGCATCAGCCGGTCTTCCATCGAAAAACCAAGGGGTTCAATCAGGTGCAGCGAGCAACCCGTGTTCGCCGCAAGGCGGATCACGTTGCCCGTGTTGGGCGGGATT
This sequence comes from Acidovorax sp., assembly GCF_046341535.1. Lineage (GTDB taxonomy): Bacteria > Pseudomonadota > Gammaproteobacteria > Burkholderiales > Burkholderiaceae_C > Acidovorax. The sequence goes on from NZ_JBKDRI010000094.1 coordinate 4,204, forward strand.
TCAGGCTCGACCAGGACGATGTGGAACATCGGCGTATTGTGCGCCGCCGCAAGCGGTGCCGCCGTCTCGCAAAGGGGGTGGGGTCTGGTCAATCCTAGGAGCCTGTCGGACTTGGAGCGTCGAAAGCGAAAATCGGCCCCAGCGAGGACAGTTTTTGCCGAATTTGCAGCCCCATAGCCGAGCTATGGGGCAAAAAGGCGGATAAAAATGGACCGCTGCGGTCGATTTGCAGCCGACGATTTCCAAGTCCGACAGGCTCCTAGTGTGCTGTCCCGCAAATACGTGAGCAAAGTCGATGCAGCTTTTCAAGGATCGAATCGGCGGTGGCAGTCCATGTGAAGGGC
>NZ_JBKDRI010000095.1:0-5976 GCF_046341535.1 Acidovorax sp.
GGGCAGGTTTGAAATCCCACGGACCGCGCGCATTCGCGTCGAACTCCACGGTGATCGTGCGGGTCCGATCAATCTGGCTGTTGGCCGGCAGCTTGACGTCTTTTCCGGCTGTGCCATTGCCAGGCACCTGACGCTCTGACAGAGACAGGATGTTGATGCCCGTCATCTCGCAAATGTGCTTGTAGATGGGGATCAACACGTAGCCGAACGCGAACATGCCGGCGGCCACAACGACCAGCTTTCCGACCATCTTCACGTTTTCCTGGCGCAGGCTCATGGAGATGCTTGCTCGCTCAGCGGGACAAAAAAGTGACCTTGATCATGAACCCTACAAAGAACGCGGCAGCCACCGAAGCAAGAATCAGTGCCATGCGGAGGTTGCTTTTTTTCTGTTCGGGTGTCATGCATCCAGTCCTTGATTTCAGCCCAGTACGCGGGTTGCAGTGGCGTCCAGCTTGGGCGGGTTTTCAAAGGTATGGAAAGGTGCAGGCGACGGCAACTCCCACTCCAGACCTTCAGCGCCATCCCAAGGCTTGGCCGGAGCCTTTTCACCCTTGCCACGCATGGCGGGCAGGACCACGGCCAGGAAGAAGTACACCTGTGCCAGCCCGAAACCAAACGCACCGACGGACGCGATCGCATTGAAATCAGCAAACTGCATGGGGTAGTCCGCATAGCGACGGGGCATGCCGGCCAGACCCAGGAAGTGCATCGGGAAAAAGGTGATGTTGAAGAAAATGAGCGAGCTCCAGAAGTGGATCTGGCCGCGCGTTTCGGAATACATCACACCCGTCCACTTGGGCAGCCAGTAGTACACGCCAGCGAACATCGAAAACAGCGAGCCTGCCACCAGCACGTAGTGGAAGTGGGCCACCACGTAATACGTGTCCTGAAGCTGGATGTCAATCGGCGCCATCGCCAGGATCAGGCCGGTGAAGCCACCCATGGTAAACACGAAGATGAAACCCACCGCAAACAGCATGGGGGTTTCAAAGGTCATGGAGCCGCGCCACATGGTGGCGATCCAGTTGAAGATCTTCACGGCCGTGGGCACGGCGATCAGCATGGTGGCGTACATGAAAAACAGTTGTCCAGTGACCGGCATGCCGGTCGTGAACATGTGGTGCGCCCACACGATGAACGACAGAATCGCGATGGACGATGTCGCATACACCATGGAGGCGTAGCCAAACAGCTTCTTGCGCGAAAACGCAGGCACGATCTGGCTGACGATGCCGAACGCCGGCAAGATCATGATGTACACCTCGGGGTGACCGAAGAACCAGAAGATGTGCTGGTACATCACCGGGTCACCGCCACCAGCGGGGTTGAAGAAGCTGGTGCCGAAGTGGCGGTCTGTCAGCGTCATGGTGATGGCGCCTGCCAGCACAGGCATCACGGCAATCAGCAGGTACGCGGTGATCAGCCAGGTCCACACAAACAGGGGCATCTTCATCAGCGTCATGCCCGGAGCGCGCATGTTCAGAATGGTCACGATGATGTTGATCGAGCCCATGATCGACGAGGCACCCAGAATGTGCATGGCGAAGATGCCCGCATCCATCGACGGCCCCATCTGCAACGTGAGCGGCGCATACAGCGTCCAGCCCGCAGCAGGAGCGCCGCCAGGCATCAAGAACGAGCCTGTCAGCATCAGCCCGGCAGGAATCATCAGCCAGAAGCTGAAGTTGTTCATCCGTGCAAAGGCCATGTCGGACGCGCCGATCTGCATCGGAATCATCCAGTTAGCAAAGCCGACAAAGGCCGGCATGATGGCACCGAACACCATGATCAGGCCATGCATGGTGGTGAGCTGATTGAACAGCTCGGGGTTGACCAGTTGCAGGCCCGGCTGGAACAGTTCAGCGCGAATCAGCAGCGCAAGCACGCCGCCGAACATCAGCATCGCAAAGGCGAACAGCAGGTACAGCGTACCGATGTCCTTGTGATTGGTGGCGAACACCCAGCGGCGCCAGCCTGTGGGGGCGTGGTGGTGGTCGTGGCCGTCGTGTGCGTGATCGCCAGCGTGCCCGTGGTTGTCGAGAACTGCGCTCATTTTGGATTCCTCAATACGATGGGGCGTTGATTACTTGCCACGCTGGGCCACGACTTCCGACGGCTGCACCAGCTGACCGGTCTTGTTGGACCAGCTGTTCTTGGTGTAGGTGACCACGGCTGCGATGTCCGTGTCACTCAACTGCGGCCACGCTGGCATGGAGCCGTTGGCAGCGCCCTTGAGCAGAATCTGGATTTGCTTGGCATGGTCGGCATCGAGAACGACAGCGGAAGCGTCCAGTGCCTTGATCGGGCCAGCACCCTTGCCGCTGGCCTGGTGGCAGGCGGCGCAGTTGGCGGCATAAACCTTCTCGCCACGCTTGGCCAGGTCATCCAGCGCCCACACCTTGGAAGGGTCGTCCAGCTTGGCAGCCGCGAGCTTGCGCTGGGTGGCCACCCACGCGGTGTAATCCTCGGCGGAGACCACCTTCACGTGGATCGGCATGTAGGCGTGCTCCTTGCCGCACAACTCGGCACACTGGCCGTAGTAATCGCCGATTTTTTCGGCGCGGAACCACGTGTCACGCACAAAGCCCGGGATCGCATCCTGCTTGATGCCGAAGGCAGGGACCATGAAGGCGTGGATGACGTCGTTGGCGGTGGTAATGATGCGCACCTTCTTGTTGACGGGAACCACCATGGGGTTGTCCACCTTCAGAAGGTAGTTGGCAGGAGCATCCTTGACGTTGCCGCTGTCCGACATCGCACGGTGGCTGCTGTCCAGTGTCGAGACAAAGCCAAGACCCTCACCTTCGCCAGCCAGATAGTCGTAGCCCCACTTCCACTGATAACCCGTCGTCTTGATGGTGAGATCGGCGTTGGTCGTGTCTTTTTGGGCGACCAGCACCTTGGTGGCGGGCAGTGCCATCACGATCACGATGATGAAAGGAGCAATCGTCCAAGCCACCTCGACCGACACAGACTCATGGAAATTGGCCGCCTTGGCGCCTTTGGATCGGCGGTGCTTCCAGATTGAATAGAACATCACGGAGAACACGGCCACAAAAATCACCGTGCAGATGATGAGCATCATCCAGTGAAGAAAGTGCTGCTCTTGCGCGATCTTGGTGACAGGGGGCGCCAGATTCAGCTGATTGACCGCGGGTCCGCCAGGCAGGTCCTGAACCGCGTAGGCCGCGGAGCCCACCCATGCACCGGCGATCAGCAGCACAGAAGCCAGCTTGTTGGAAATGCTCTTCATAGTTCTCACTTACTTCTTAGCCTCAATTTAACCAATCCCCTGGCGCGCCTGCGTAGGGTCAGGCAGCGCGCAGAGCCATGCGGATCTCCGATGCCAAGGCCGGTCTCAGTTCAGGACGCACAAAGCGCCCCACCTCGACCGAGCGGCCCTGCGCAGACAGCATGATCAGCGAGCGATTGCCAGTTTTGGGTTCTACGCGAACCCGGCTCCGGTCGAACTCTGCGCGCTCGAGCTTACCTGCCGTTTCCAACTCCACCACAAGACGCGATCCCTGCAGTGAAATCCTTTCGCCATCCGCCGCATGGCGGCCATACATGACGAACGCGATACCCACTGCGAGGATTTCGAGCCATGCGAAAGGCATGACGAACCGTGCACCAAACATCCAGAAAGCCGATGCGATCGTCAAAGTGACCGCGCACAAACCCAGGTACAACCCGCCAAGTTGAGCGGGCGTCACCGAGCAGTTGCGGGCGAGACGCCAGTCGACGCGTTGTCCAGAAACGGTGGCAAAACGATAAACCAAGCCCGTCACAGCACATGCTCACAAGACCGCCGGCGCACATCCGCAACGACAAGCCGTCGCGCTGCAGCCAGCAAATTTGCGCGGGAAGATGCCCGAAAACTCAATAGCCGCGAATTGTAGCGCGGCTTGTCCCACGTCATTGACGTAGGGACACCTCCAAACCCTGCTCAACGAGCGGCAGGATGCCAATGGCGCCACACCGGCTGCGTTGATTCTGTCCGCACCAGGGCGGCGTGGCGCGGCCGGGGGGGCTGCATGCGGGGCCTGACGGACCATCCTCACCGCATCACCCGCGGCCAAGGCAAGCGCAACGGCAAGTTGCACTGCGATAGCCGACGGCGCCACTCAGGTATCTGCCAGGAGCATGCGCGCCTCGGGATCCCGTCCCGTTACTTCCGTTCACCCGGCTTGCGCAGCATGGCGCGCATGTCCTGCAACGAGATCGCGCTTGATTCGCCAACGCGGAGCCGGGGCGCCGGCTTGAAGGCATGGCCGTAGATGATCTCGAAGGTGAGCGCCAACTGACCTCCGTGATCTGGATCGGCCAGACGCTCGGACAGCGCGGCGTGGAAATGCTCCCGCCAGCGCCGCCCTCGCAGCGCGGCATGGCGCCCCGGGTGCAGGTTGCAGCCCAGCTCGCGCAGCTCCTGCACCAGCCGCTCGGGGGACGCAAAGGTGAGCGTGATGCGCTCCATGTCCATCACGGGCTCGGCAAAGCCGGCCTGCACCAGCATGTCGCCCCAGTCGTGCATGTCCGTGAAGGCATGCCCCGCGGCGGGCCAGCCCAAGTCCGCATACAGGCGGTGGATTTCGCGCAGCGTATCCGGCCCCAGGCACGAGAACATCAGATAGCCATCGACGGCCAGCGCCCGGTGCCATTGGCCAATCAGCGCCTGCGGGTCGGCTGCCGTGTGCAGCGCCATGTTGGCCCACAGCATCTGCACGCTCGCGGGCTCTGGCAAGCAAAATTCGGGGCTGGCGCCGCTCCAGCGTCGGCGGCTCCACCAGGGCTGGGCCAAGGCGTCACGTGCCGCTTGCGCTCGCGCGGCCACAGGTTCATGGATGATGCTGCGGGCCTTGGGGTAGCGAGCCGCCACCAAAGCGTGCGCCTGCAGCCCTCCCCGCACAGCCTCCCAATCGCACCAGGACTGCGGCGCCTGCCGGATCCACTGCAGGCGGTCCTGCATGCGGCGGCCCACTTCCTCATGCAGCCAGGGCGAGGCTGCGGGCGCTGCCGAGTGCCAGCGCGCAGCCGCAACGGGGTCGATGGTGGGGGGGCGGTCGGTGGGCATGTGCCGTGCAAAGCGGGAGGCGCGAGTATATTGACTCATGCTGTTCACTCGCCTGGCAGGGGTCTCACGCCGCCTGCAAGACCTGGCCGACCGCGTGCCCGGCGCATGCGCGGTTTGCCACGCTTGGCCATCGCGGCGCATCTGCGACGCCTGCGCAGCGCGGTTTGCACAGCCTGCCTGGCGTTGTGCGCGCTGCGCGCTGTGTGTGCCCGCCGGTGTGGACGTGTGCGGCGCCTGCCTGAAATCACCGCCGCTCCAAGATGCCAGCCTGGCGGCGGTGGACTACGCCTACCCCTGGGCCGACGCCCTGGGCGATTTCAAGTTTCGCGGAGACCCTGGCTGGGCGCGCACCCTGGCCACGCTGATGCGCAGCACGCCATGGGTGGAGCCAGCGCTGGAGGCAGCAGACCGCGTGCTGCCGGTCCCGCTGTCCACCGAGCGCCTTCGTGAGCGGGGCTTCAACCAGGCGGCCCTGCTGGCGCGTGAGCTTGCACCGCACAAGACCGATCCATCGACGCTTTTGCGCTTGCACTCGACCGAGGCACAGAGCGGGTTGCCCAGGGCCGAGCGCCTGCGCAACCTGAGCGGTGCCTTTGTGGTGGAGCCATCCCGCGCCGCAAGCTTGAGCGGCCAGCGGGTGGTGCTGGTAGATGACGTCATGACCACGGGCGCCACCCTGCACGCGGCCACCCAGGCCTTGCGCGAAGCGGGCGTGGCCCATGTGACGGCCATCGTGCTGGCGCGAACCGGGATGGATTGACCTAGTGTCATGTCCCGTTAATTTCTGGCATTAATCGTGCATGCCAATGCGGTATCTTGGGAACGGAGATACCGCCATGAGGACAGGAAGACCGAAAGTCGAGTTGCTGCTGACGGACGATGAGCGCTCGCAGCTTCAGTCG
>NZ_JBKDRI010000096.1:0-14548 GCF_046341535.1 Acidovorax sp.
GACTGAAGCTGCGAGCGCTCATCGTCCGTCAGCAGCAACTCGACTTTCGGTCTTCCTGTCCTCATGGCGGTATCTCCGTTCCCAAGATACCGCATTGGCATGCACGATTAATGCCAGAAATTAACGGGACATGACACTAGCTGCCCTCGGTGGGCCGTTGGGCCGGAAACTCCAGGCGAACATGCAGCCCCGGAGAGCCGTTGTGCACCGCCATGTGGCCGCCATGCAGCGCCATGATGCGCCGCACAATGGCCAGCCCCAGGCCGGATCCGCTGCGTTGGCCGCCCGGGCGCGCGGTAGTAAAAAAGCGCTCGCCCAGTCGCGGCAAGGCGTAGTCAGGCACGCCGGGGCCGCTGTCGTGCACGGTGACGGCGCTGCCCTGCACTTGCACGCGCACCGTGCTGCCAGCGGGCGCAAAGTCGATGGCATTGTCCAGCAGGTTGGTCAGCGCCATGGTCACCAGTTCAGCCTCCCAGGCGCCGCTGCGGCCGCTGCCTTGCAGCGCCAGGCTGATGCCGCGCTGCGCCGCGCGGCCCCGGGTCTGGTCGATGGCTGCTTCGGCGCAGTCGCGCAGCGCCACGGGCGCGCGGCCCTCGGCGTGCTGGCGCTGCTCCAGCTTGGACAGCTCAAGCAGCCGGTCGATGATGCGCTGCAGGCGCTCGCTTTGCTCGACCACCTGGGTGGCGAAACCGGCGCGGTCGGCAGCGGGCAGGTCGTCCAGAAGCAGCTCGCCCGCGCCGCGGATGGCGGCCACCGGGCTTTTGAGCTCGTGGGTGAGGGCGCGCACATAGCCTTCGATGTAGTCGCGCCCCTCCAGCCGGGCGCGCATGCGGTCCATGGCGCGGGCCAGGTCGCCCAGCTCGCCGGGCACCTGCGGGATCGCCAGGGCGGTGGCGGGCAGGGCCCCGCTGTCGCCCGCGGCCGGGCCCTGCACGCTCAGCGCGTAGTCGCGCAGGCGGCGCACGTTCCACACCATCCACAGCGTCACGGCCACGCCCACGGCGGCTGACAGGGCCAGCAACAGCAGCCCGCCCATGAACACCTTGCGCTCGGCCCGGTCGATGAAGCGCTGCACCGTGCGCGTGGGTTTGGCCACCGTCAGCGCACCCGCAATCTGGCGGCCCTGCGGCGTCTCGACATAGATGGGCGCGGCCACATGCATCACGCTGCTGCTGTCGTCGCCCTCGACCGCGCGGGTGGAGCGGGCGCCGTACTCGCCGCGCAGCGTGCGCGCCACATCGCGCCACTGCGAGTAATCGGCCCCGACCGCCTGGTTCTCGGAATCGAATAGCACCCGGCCCTGCGCGTCGGTCACGTAGATGCGGTAGTCCAGCGTCTGCTTGGTCAGGCCCCAGATGGTGGCGTCCACCGGCCGGCTGGCGTAGCGGCGCACCTGCTGCGCAAACAGGCTTTGCGCCCCCGCGCCGCCTTGCAGCGTGCCAGCGGCCAGGTCGCTGCTGGCCAGCTCCGCCAGGATGTTGGCGGTGTCCACCATCATGTCCTCCATCACCTCACGCACGCTGGGCTTGATCTCGGCCATGAACACGCGCAGCACAAAGAAGGCGGCGATGCCGTTGATGACAAAGAAGGCAAAAAGAAGGCGGATGCCTAGGCGCATGGGCGGGCAGGGCGTTGTTTAAAAACAGTAGCAAACAAGCGTTTCTGGGCGGGCGTAAGTGGCAGATTTGATTACCTTTTTAGCCCCGCAAGCGAACGCGGTAGATCGAGGACTGGTTCAGGTCCTGTTTTTTACGCCCTTCAAACACCAGGCTGCGGGTGGCTGCGTCCCATGCCATGGGCTCCAGGGTGTAGGGGTTGCGCAGCGCCTGGGGAGATTGCGCCAGCCACGCGGGCATGTCGGGCGGGGCAATCTGTTCTGCGGCGGCGCGGCGCTGCAGCAAAACGAGGCGGCGGTAGCCGTCGATGTCGGCGACGCGCTGCAGGTACGTGAGGTAGGGGGAGTTTTCAAAAGAGGCTAAACACCGGCCCATAGCGTTACGCAAGTGCTTCCATGGCGAACAAGCCTCGTCGTCAGGCCATTGGCGCATCGCATTGGCGACGGCAGTGTCCAACTCGTGGGCGGGCAGGGTGCTGAGGGCTTGCCACTGCTGGAGGCGCCTGATCGACAGATTGAGGGTGTGATTGGGGAGGAAGGCCCACGCGCTGGCCCTGTTCAAAGCGTGCTGCCACCATGCGATAGGCTCCTCCCAGGGCCAACCGAAGAAGCCCGGGTCCTGGTCTTTCATTGAATGCGCGACGCTGGCGACGAATTTCATCTCACCTTGCAGCGTCTGATGCAAGGACGGTGGTGGAGTGGAAAGCAATTGTTCAATGGCCTGGGCGATCTCGGGTTGTGCCTGCGGATCACCGTGCGCGCTTGCATCGCTGAGCCAGCGCAGTTCCCGGTGCTGCATGGCCAGCGCGACCATGGAGGTAACCAAATCGTTGGAATGGACGGCCAGTCGGCTGCGCACCTCCATCGCCTGGCGGGCGATGTCCATGGCCTGCTGCGGTTGGCCGCGCATCCACGCCAGCGAAGCCTGGGCCAGCCACAGTTCATAGGCACGTAGCGGCAGCCCATACGGAGGGGGTTCCTGCAGCAGGTAAGAAGGGGATGGATTGCTGAACTGCGGGGCACTGGCCGCTGCGGCCAGCCGTTGCAGCAGGGCCTGGTGGGTGGTTGCCAAGGCCTGAACTTCGTCGCCATGCTTTTCAAACCAGGCAAAACAATCGGCTTCGTCGAGCGGGCAGCGAAGCCGGTCCGGGAACACCGACTGGGCGGCGTTGTTGACGGCAATGGCAGGCGGCATTCCTTCCGCCTGGTTGCCATGGGCATCCACCCAGCGCCTGCGCTCGATTTCGCGCGCCAGGCGCTTGCGGCCCAGTGCTGTGGCGTCGGCGACAGCATTGCCCTCGGCGGGCGCGTCCAGCCCCGTCAAGATCAAATAGCCGTTGCCCTCCAGGGCTTGCTCGGTGGGCGGCGTGTACTGCAGCGCTTGCTGGGCGGCCTCAGACAAGGGGTCATCGTTCCAGTTGGCAACGATCACTGCGGCCATGCCCACAGCGGCCAACGCCCCCAGGGCCAGCATCAGCCAGCCCAGTGCTTTCAGGAAACGGCGCAGGTGTTTCATAAAAAAGACAGCTGTTAAGTTCGTTCAGACAAGCGTAAGCGCTGACTTTTACGGCAAATCAAGGCAATACCCCATGCCCCGGTGGGTGCTGATGTACTCGCGCGCCGGGTCCAGCTCGCGCAGTTTGGCGCGCAGGGTTTTGATGTGGGTGTCCACCGTGCGGTCGGTGCTTTCGCTGTCGTCGCCCCAGGCGGCGGCCAGCAGGGCGTCGCGCGAGTGGATGCGGCCTGCGCCGCGCAGCAGGTGGGCCAGCAGGCGGTACTCGCGCCGCGTCAGGGGCAGCGGCTGGCCGCGCAGGCAGATGCGCTGGCCGGCTTCGTCGTCGAACAACACGGCGGGCGCTGCGGCTGCGGCTGCGGGCTTGCCCTGGCCCGCGCGGCGCAGCAGCGCCTTGACGCGCGCTGCCAGCTCGCGCGGGCTGAAGGGTTTGGCCAGGTAGTCGTCTGCGCCCAGCTCCAGCCCCAGCACGCGGTCGATCTCCTCGCCGTGGGCGCTGAGCATCAGCACCGGCACGGCCACGGTGGCCGGGGCGTGGCGTACCTCGCGCAGCAGGTCCAGGCCGCTGCCGTCGGGCAGGCCCACGTCCAGCACCAGCAGGTCAAAGCGCCTGGACCGCATCTGCTGGCGCGCGTCGTGCACCAGCAGGCTGTGGGTTACCGCCATGCCGTCGCGCTCCAGCGCGTAGGCCACGGTGCGGGCAATGGCCGGGTCGTCTTCAAGCAGCAGTAGCTGGGTGGTCATGGCGCAATGAATGGTGTCGTGATCGGGGCGTTGGCCGCAGCCCGCGCCGGGAGCATGCCGGGCGAAGCTGCAAGCGACTCAGACGGGCGAGCCTTCGACTGCGTGCGTTTTTACCGTGCCATGAGGACGGGGAAAATTTTGCCCAGACCATCGGCCATCACCTCCACGGCCAGCGCGGCCAGAATCAGCCCCATGAGCCGGGTCATGACGTTGATGCCGGTTTTGCCCAGCACGCGGGCAATCGGATCTGCCAGCGCAAAGCATACGGCGGTGGCCAGAGCAACCACCACGCCGTAGCCCACCAGCGCCAGCGTCTGCCACACGCTCTGCGCGCGGTCGGCGTAAATCACCACGGTGGACATGCTGGCCGGGCCGGTCAGCAGCGGGATGGTGAGCGGCACCACGGCAATCGAGCTGCCCGCGGCGGCCTTCTCGGCCCCCTCGTCGTACTCGTTGGTGGTGGGCTTGGCTTCGGCCGGTTGGGCGTTGAGCATGTTCATGGCGCTGATGAGCAGCAGCATGCCACCGCCCACCTGGAAGCTTTGCAGCGAGATATTGAAAAAGTCGAGGATCTGCAGCCCCAGCAGCGCGCAGGCGGCAATCACGCAAAACGCGCTGAAGCTGGCCACCTGGATGGTGCGGCGGCGCTGCGCGTATGAAAATCCTTGCGTGTAGTGGATGAAAAACGGCACGATCGCCAGCGGGTTCACGATGGCAAGCAGGGTGATCAGCGGTTTGAGGTCCATCAGCGGTCTCCATACATATGAGGCCAGCAGTTGCGCGCCCCCCCTTGTGGGGTAGGGCGCACGCTGCGCAGGGTTGCGCGGTCTGCTGCAAGAATGGCGCATTGGAACAGGTTGCGAAGCGTCGTATGCCGGAACATGCGCCGCGCCCATCGCAGTCGCTTTTCACTATCTTCGTTCAAGGAGCCTGTCGGACTTGGAGCGTCGAAAGCGAAAATCGGCGAGAGCGAGGACAGTTTTTGCCGAATTTGCAGCCCCATAGCCGAGCTATGGGGCAAAAAGGTGGTTAAAAATGGACCGCTGCGGTCGATTTGCAGCCGACGATTTCCAAGTCCGACGGGCTCCTAGAGCCACCAGCCCGCGACGAGGCGTTTGCATCTCAATGGCTGCGATGGGCCTTCTGATGCATCGACAGGAAAAGCTACCTCAAGCCGTCCCCACGGCAGGACTTACCTGCGCCTGTACCTGGCCGTCAATAGGGCGGCTCCGCTTGCGCACAAATAGATACACTGCGATCATGAAACCAATTGCAACCGAGCTTGGAGACTGATGATGAACCGCTCTTCCCTGTCCACCGCGCAACGCCTGATGCTCAGCTTCGGCGTGGTCATCGCCCTGCTGCTGATCTGCGTCGCGTTTTCGTACCGTGCGCTGAATGAGTCGAATGAGTCCATGCAGTCCATCTATGAAGACCGGACGGTGGCATTGCAACAACTGGGCGACATTCGTTACCTGATCGCCCGCAACCGGATCATCCTGGTGGATGCGCAACAGAGCCGCGATGCTGCGGTGACCCAGCGTCGCGTCGCGGAATACGACAAGAACATCCAGCGGGCTGCGGACTTCTGGAAAGCGTACTCTTCCCACCACCTCACACCCGACGAAAAGCAGTTGGTCAAGCAGCTGGAAGGCGAGTGGGCCACCTACCGTGACAACGGCGAAAAGCCCACCGCACAAGCCCTGCGCGGTCAGAAGTTTGATGACGCTGCGCCGGGACTTCAGGCCATCAGCAAGCTCTCGCCCCCCGTCCAGAAGACGCTGGATGCGCTGATCGATCTGCAGGTGGACACGGCAAGCAAGACCTACAAGGACGCATCGTCAGACAATGCGACCACGCTGCAGGTGCTGCTGGGGCTGGCGCTGGTGGCTGTTGTCGCGTCGGTGGTGGCGGCCCTGATGATGGTGCGCAAAATTGTGGGAGTGCTGGGCGCTGAGCCCCACGAACTGGCCCTTGAAGCAACGCGCATCGCCCAAGGAGACCTTACCCAGCAACACAAGCGCAGCCTGAGCGCAGGCAGCGTGATGGCCAACATGGAAGCCATGCGCGACAAACTCAACCAAGTGGTGAGCATGGTGCGCGAAGGCGCCGAGTCGGTTGCGGCCTCCAGCGGCCAGATTGCCCAAGGTACGCAGGACCTGTCGGCACGCACGGAAGGGCAGGCGTCGTCGCTGGAAGAAACCGCAGCGTCCATGGAGCAGATGGCGGCCACCGTGGGCAAGAATGCAGAGAGCGCCGATGGGGCCCACGCGTTGACGACGAAAGCATCGGCCATTGCCCAGGAAGGCGGAGACGCCATGACCCGCATGGTTTCGACCATGAAGGAAATCCAGGCCAGTTCACAGAAGATCTCCGACATCATTGGCGTGATCGACTCGATCGCTTTCCAGACCAACATCCTGGCGCTGAACGCCGCAGTGGAAGCGGCGCGCGCGGGCGAGCAAGGCCGCGGGTTTGCCGTGGTCGCCACCGAGGTGCGCGCACTGGCCAGCCGCTCGGCAGACGCTGCCAAAGAGATCAAAACCCTGATTAATAACAGCGCCGAGCGTGTGGGCCAGGGCAGCACACTGGCCATCAACGCAGGCGATACGATCCAAAAGGTGGTCAGCAGCATCCGCGATGTAGCCACGGTGATGGCCGAGATCCGTCACTCGACGTCCGAGCAGACCTCGGGGATCAGGCAGGTGAGCGAGGCCATGGGGCAGATTGACCAGACGACGCAGCAAAATGCCGCGCTGGTCGAGGAGATGGCTGCCGCGTCATCCCACCTCAAACAGCAATCCGACAGCCTGGTAAATGCTGTGGCGACCTTCAAGCTGGAGCAGGCCACGGCGGGCACGGGGGCTCCGCGTCACGCTCCGGCCGCACCTCGCCTGACTGCTGCCTGACCTACCACGGTTGTGTGAACAAGCCCTGGCCCCTGCCGGGCGCAGCACACGGCATAAGGCGCCCGGCTTGGCAGGGGAGCAGCGCGCGCGCCCGCCGCGCCATCACGCCAGCGCGCGCTGGATGAGGATTTTTTGCACGTCGCTCGTGCCTTCGTAAATCTGGCACACGCGCACGTCGCGGTAGATGCGCTCCACCGGGAAGTCGCTCACCACACCGTAGCCGCCCAGCGTCTGGATGGCGGCGCTGCACACCTGCTCAGCGATCTCGCTGGCAAAGAGTTTGGCCATCGCCGCTTCTTTCAGGCACGGGCGGCCCGCGTCGCGCAGGGCCGCCGCATGCCAGATGAGTTGGCGTGCCGCTTCGAGCTGCGTGGCGCAGTCGGCCAGCCGAAAGCCCACGGCCTGGTGGTTGAAGATGGCGGTGCCGAAGCTTTCGCGGTCTTTGGAATAGGCCAGCGCCACCTCGAACGCGCTGCGCGCCATGCCCAGGCTCTGCGCGGCAATGCCGATGCGCCCGCCTTCGAGCGCGCCCAGCGCAATCTTGTAGCCCTCGCCCTCAGCGCCGATCAGGTTCTCGACCGGGATGCGGCATTGGTCAAAGTTGATCTGCGCGGTGTCGCTGCTGTGCTGGCCCAGCTTGTCTTCCAGCCGGGCGACCACGTAGCCGGGGGTGTGGGTGGGCACCAGAAAGGCGCTCATGCCCTTCTTGCCCGCGCCCTTGTCGGTCACGGCGATCACGATGGCGACCTGCGCGTTCTTGCCGCTGGTGATGAACTGCTTGACGCCGTTGATGACGTATTCATCGCCCTGCTTGACGGCGGTGGTGCGCAGTGCCGACGCATCGGAGCCCACATGCGGCTCGGTCAGGCAGAAGGCGCCCAGCATCTCGCCGCGCGCCAGCGGCGTGAGCCAGTCGCGCTGTTGCTGCGCGTTGCCGTAGCGCAGCAAGATGGCGTTGACGGGGCAGTTGGTCACGCTGATGGCGGTGCTGGTGCCACCATCACCGGCAGCGATTTCTTCAAGCACCAGGGCGAGGGTGACGTAATCGAGGTTGGCACCGCCCAACGCTTCAGGCACGCAGATGCCATAGGCACCCAACGCCGCCAGGCCCTGGTGAGCGTCTTTGGGAAAGTGGTGCTCTTTGTCCCACCGGGCGGCATGGGGCCACAGCTCGGTATGGGCAAAGTCGCGCACCGCGTCGCGGATCATTTCCTGGTCTTGGGTCAGCAGCATGGAGGGTCTCCGGTCAGTGGGGTTCTCAATCAGGGTGGGGGTGATCGGCTTCACCAGTGCGCCGCGCGGCGGCCGTCGTGATGCAGCAGGCGCCCCCGGTCGGCGGCGGTGACACTGGCCACGGTGTTGCGCAGGCCGCGCACGCTGTCATGCACGGTCAGCGGCGCGCGGCTGCCCCCCATGTCGGTCTGCACCCAGCCGGGGTCGATGGTGACCAGCGTTGCGCCGGGGTAGCCGTGCTGCGCCGCAGCCAGGGCCATGTTCAGCGCCGCTTTGCTGGTGCGGTACAACCAGCAATCGCTGCCCGGCACGCTGCCGATCTGCGACATGGACGATGAGAGGAAGGCAAACACCCCACCCGCCTGCGCCACCAGCGGCGCCACCTGTGGCAGCGCCTGCATGGCACCCAGCACGTTGGTGTGCATGACCGCATCGAAGTCCTGCTGCGTGGGCGGCGTGAGCGCATCGGGGCGGCGGATGACACCCGCCACGTACCAGGCCTGGTCCAGCTTTTCGCCATCGATCTGCCAGGCCAGGCCGCTGACGCTGGCCGGGTTGGCCACATCCAGCGAGAGCACCTCGGCCCCCAACGCCTGCAGCGCCTGGCGGGCGGCATCATGGCGCACCGTGGCGATGACGCGGTGGCCATCGGCCAGCGAATGGCGGGCCAGCTCCAGCCCAATGCCCCGGGACGCTCCAATAACGAGCAGGGTGAGTTTTTTTGGCATCAATTGAGGCGGTTACGCATGTCAGTAATGTGTTTTTAGCTATCACTTTAATAGCATCAATACCCATAAGCCCAGACGACGGTCCAGGCAGGCGCGCGTCGCGAGCTGGGTGGCGCTCCCGGCGGCTGCGTGGGGTCGGCGTGCCCCAGGGGGGCGTGCAGCCGGGCGGGGGTTCGATCATCGGTCTGCTGTGATGTGCGACTGCCAGCACCTGTTCACATCAGGTAGGCAGCGTAGTCAAAGTAGCCCGACCACGCAGGGTCAAAGCGCGATGTCAGCTCCAGCGACGCGGCTTCCTCGCGCAGCAGCAGGGGTGCCAGCGTCTGGCGGGCCAGCGATTCATCCGCCACGTAGTACAGGGCCTGCCGACGGCCCGCCCGCTCCAGGGTGAGCACCAGAAGACCCAATTGCGGCACCTGCAGCAGCATGGCGCCCTGGTCGTGCAGTGCCTGGGCGGCAGCCCGCGCTGCCGCATCGGGGATGGCCAGATCGAGCGTGAGCGCGCAGGTCAGGTCGGCACGCATGGCCACGGCATGGGCGCTGGTGTTGATCATCACGGCCCCGGTCTGTGCATCGCCTGGGTCGCCCGCGGCATTGCCATCGTCATCGAGGGCGCAGTCAAACTGCAGCTCCAGTTCGTCCCAGGCCCCGTCCCCTTCGGGGAACCGGCCGGTACGGCCCAATGCGTGCACCCAGTAGGCATCAAACACGGGCTGCAGGTCGGCCAGCGGCGTCCAGGTGGCGTTGCGGTCGTGATCGCCCTCGTGGACAAAGTCCACTGCGCCCACCTTGACCGCAAAGTCGTATTCGCCCAGCACATGATCGACCATGATGAAGGCCATGTGCTGCGCGTGCTCCTCAAAGCCGCTGGGCACGGCGCAGGCCAGCCGCAGCTCCAGCGCGGCCTGGCCTGCGTCCTGCTGAAGGGCCACCAGCACGTCGCGGGTAGAGAGCTCAAAGCCCTCCATGCCCAGCGGAAAGTCCGGTTCGGCGCTCCGGGGCCGCAAGGCGCGCACGCGGTAGGCCCGCAGCGCTGGTGCGGCGGCCGCCACCTGCGCAGCCAGCGGGAACAGCTCGATCGTGCCCTGCGCCGTCACGATCAGATCCACCCCGGCGAGGTCGGGGCTGGTGTGCAGTTCCAGCGCAACTCCCTGCAGGTGCTCGGCCAGCAGCGCATTGGCCTGCGTGACCCAATCGGCTGGCGTCAGGTCGAGCCAGCCGGGCTCCTGCGCCGCAAAGGCGGCCCAGAACATGGCAATGTCGGGGTTGAGTGTCATGAACGTCCTAAATGAGACTGCCGGGGAGAAGGGGCTGACCCGCAAGCGGCCCGGCACGGCGTGCCCCACGGGCCCCACAGGCCGGCCGGGTCAGACGATTTCAAGCGCCACGGCCGTGGCTTCGCCGCCGCCAATGCACAGCGTGGCCAGCCCCTTGGAGAGGCCGCGCGCCTTGAGCGCATGGATCAATGTGACCATGATGCGTGCGCCGCTGGCGCCGATGGGGTGGCCCAGCGCGCAGGCACCGCCGTTGACGTTGACCTGGTCGTGGGGCAGGTCCAGCTCTTTCATCAGCGCCATGGGCACCACGGCAAAGGCTTCATTGATCTCCCACAGCTGCACGTCGCTCACCTGCCAGCCCGCCTTGGCCAGCGCTTTTTGCGTGGCACCCAGCGGGGCGGTGGCAAACCACTCGGGCTCCTGCGCATGCGTGGCGTGGCTCACGATGCGGGCCAGCGGCTTGCAGCCCAGCCGGGCGGCCGTAGACGCGCGCATCATCACCAGCGCGGCGGCACCATCGTTGATGCTAGAGCTGGAGGCTGCGGTGATGGTGCCGTCCTTTTTGAACGCGGGCTTGAGCGAAGCGATTTTTTCGAGCTTGACCTTGCCAGGGCCTTCGTCCACCGCAATCACGCTCTCGCCTGCACGGGTCTTGACGGTGACGGGCACGATCTCGGCGGCAAATGCGCCTGACTCGGCTGCTGCCTTGGCACGCTGCACGCTGGCGGTGGCAAAGGCGTCCTGCTGCTCGCGGGTGAACTGGTATTTGGCGGCGCAGTCTTCACCAAAGGTACCCATGCTGCGGCCGGGCTCGTAGGCGTCTTCCAGGCCGTCCAGCATCATGTGGTCAAAGATGCGGTCATGGCCCAGGCGATAGCCGCCGCGCCCCTTTTGCAGCAGGTAAGGCGCGTTGGTCATGCTCTCCATGCCACCGGCCACCATCACCTCGTGGGATCCGGCCAGCAGCATATCGTGCGCCATCATGGCCGCCTTCATGCCCGAGCCGCACATCTTGCTGAGCGTGACGGCACCCGCGCCCTTGGGCAGGCCGCCCTTGAAGGCCGCCTGCCGCGCCGGGGCCTGGCCCTGGCCTGCCATCAGGCAGTTGCCGAACAGGACTTCGCCCACCGCATCGGGCGCGACACCCGCGCGCTCGATGGCGGCCTTGATGGCGGCGCCGCCCAGATCATGCGCGGCCAGGCTGGAGAAATCACCCTGCAGCGAACCCATGGGGGTGCGGGCTGCGCCGACGATGACGATGGGGTCTTGATTGGAGGGGGACATGACAGGCTCCTGTGCAATGAGGGTGTGGGGTGTTCTTGAGCGGGGCGGTCGAGAGCGATTGCTGCGCCAGGCGCTATTGCCGTCGCACGGCCGCGACCCCGGCAATGGCGGCGCGGTAGATGGCATCGAGCCCTTCGGTGCTTTCCACGCTCATGTGCATGTCGTTGATCAGGCCATCCTTGAGGCCGTAGCACCAGCCGTGCAGCGTGACCTTCTGGCCACGCCCCCAGGCATCGAGCATCACCGTGGTCTGCGCCACGTTCACCACCTGTTCAATGGCGTTGAGTTCGCACAGCACGTCGTGGCGCCATTGCGGCTCAACGCTTGCCAGCAGATCGCGGTGGCGGTCGCGCACGTCGGTCACGTGACGGATCCAGTTGTCGGCAAGCCCCACGCGGGTGCCATCGAGGGCCGCCAGCACGCCGCCGCAGCCATAGTGGCCCACCACCATCAGGTGTTCGACCTGCAACTGATCCACCGCGTACTGAATGGTGGACAGGCAGTTGAGGTCGGTGGGCACCACCACATTGGCAACGTTGCGGTGCACAAACACCTCGCCCGGCTCCAGTCCTGTGATCTGGTTGGCGGGCACCCGGCTGTCCGAGCAGCCAATCCACATATAGCGCGGCTTTTGCTGGGACAGCAGCGCGGTGAAGAAACCGGGCCGGTCACGCTCCATCTGGGCGGCCCAGGCGCGGTTATGAACAAACAGATCTTCGATCGATGCAGACATGGCTTCCTTGGGTCGCGGGCGCTTGCGCGCTGGTTCAGCAGGTCTCCGCAAACAGCTCACGGCCGATCAGCATGCGGCGGATTTCGCTGGTGCCCGCGCCGATCTCGTAGAGCTTGGCATCACGCCAGAGGCGGCCCAGCGGATACTCGTTGATGTAGCCGTTGCCACCAAAGATCTGCACGCCCTCGCCCGCCATCCAGGTGGCCTTTTCGGCGCACCACAGGATGACGCTGGCGCAGTCTTTGCGCACCTGGCGCACATGGCCCGCGCCCAGCATATCGAGGTTCTTTGCCACGGTGTAGGCGAATGACCGGCCGGCCTGCAGCACGGTGTACATGTCGGCCACCTTGCCCTGGATGAGCTGGAACTCACCAATGCTCTGCCCGAACTGTTTGCGATCGTGAATGTAAGGGATGACGTTGTCCATCACCGACTGCATGATGCCCAGCGGGCCGCCGGTCAGCACGGCCCGTTCGTAGTCCAGGCCGCTCATCAACACCTTGGCGCCCTGATTGAGGCCGCCCAGCACGTTGGCCTCGGGCACCTCCACGTTGTTGAACACCAGCTCGCCGGTGTGGCTGCCCCGCATGCCCAGTTTGTCGAGCTTTTGGGCAATGCTGAAGCCGGGCATGCCTTTTTCAATCAGAAAGGCAGTGACGCCGCGCGCGCCCAGCTCGGGCTCGGTCTTGGCATAGACCACCAGGGTGTCTGCATCCGGGCCGTTGGTGATCCACATCTTGCTGCCGTTGAGCAGGTAGTAACCGCCCTTGTCCTCGGCCTTGAGCTTCATGCTGATCACGTCAGAGCCTGCGCCGGGTTCGCTCATGGCCAGGGCGCCGATGTGCTCGCCACTGATGAGCCTGGGCAGGTATTTTTGCTTTTGCGCTTCGGATCCGTTGCGATTGATCTGATTGACGCACAGGTTGCTGTGCGCGCCGTAGGACAGGCCAACCGATGCGCTTGCCCGCGAGATTTCCTCCATGGCCACCATGTGGGCGAGGTAACCCATCGCCGCGCCGCCGTGGGACTCCGGCACGGTGATGCCCAGCAGGCCCAGTTCGCCCATCTTGGTCCACAGGTCCATGGGGAACTGGTCGTTGCGGTCAATCTCTGCCGCCCGAGGAGCGATTTCGGCCTGGGCGAAATCGCGAACGGCATCACGCAGTGCGTCGATGTCTTCACCCAACTGAAAATTCAGGCCAGGGATGTTTGCAGGAATGCTCATGGTGTCTCCTCAAAGGGTACGGTGGAAATCAGGCGGCGGGTGCGCGACCAAAAAACGGGGTGAGTCCGCCGCAAAAGCACGGGTGTCATCTGGCGATGGCGGGACGGCGCGCACGGTCACCCCGCGATGCCCTTGCGCCCAACGCTGTCCCGCACGCGCTGCGCATATCGTGGGCACCGGGGCTTAAGTAACCTCTGCATAACTTTCTGCGGTCTGCGCGGGCGCGGGCTCGTGCAGTCCACGGCGTTGCTTTTCTTGCCAATAGCCAGGCTCTTGGCTGCAAAAAGCGCCTTGTGGCCTATCCCGATCCGCACCAGCGCATCCTCGCGAGGGTTATGCAGAGCTTCCTTAAACGAGGTCATGGTCACGAAGGGGCTTTAATTGACGTTTACGTTAACGTCAATTATCGATCATTTTTTCTTTTCCAGCTTGTGTAGCAGGCTGCGCGCCTCTTTTTCGTGCTCCAGAACCTCTTGCAGGTTGGCCTGGAGTTCTGCCATCTGTTCTTCGATCTGCTTGCGGTGCGCGCCCAGCACATCCAGGAACCTGCGCAGTTGCACCCCGGTGTCGCGGGGGCTGTCATAGAGGTCGATGATCTCTTTGGCTTCCGTCAGCGACAGCCCGATCCGCTTCGCGCGCAGCGTGAGCCGCAGCCGCGCCCGGTCGCGGGCACTGTAGATGCGGTTGCGGCCGCCCGGGCCCGTCCGTTCGGGCTGCAGCAGTCCCATGTCTTCATAAAAGCGAATCGCACGGGTGGTGAGGTCAAACTCTTTTGCAAGGTCGCTGATGGTGTAGCTGGTGGCCATGGCTGTTGCCGGGTTTGCGTTCGCGCGGGCTAGGAGCCTGTCGGACTTGGAAATCGTCGGCTGCAAACCGACCGCAGCGGTCCCTTTTTCACCGCCTTTTTGCCCCATAGCTCGGCTATGGGGCTGCAAATCCGGCAAAAACTGTCCTCGCTGGGGCCAATTTTCGCTTTCGACGCTCCAAGTCCGACAGGCTCCTAGGCAGAGGGTGACGTTAACGTTAACGTCATGGATCATCCTAACCCAGTATCGCTGCGGGCATGGCACAGCCCGCGCATGCGCCTGCCGGTCCAGTCCGAGGCGGGCACACAGCGACAAATGTCAAGCGCGGATTCAACAACACAGTGCATCGTTAAAAAGCTAGGTTGGCTCAGGAGGCATAGGATGTCCTCCCCGACCTAGCCGTCATGGAAAGACACGATGCCCTATACACACCTGAGCCGAGAACAACGATACCAAATTCATGCACTGCGCCGACAGTATC
>NZ_JBKDRI010000097.1:0-1165 GCF_046341535.1 Acidovorax sp.
ACCAAGCCCCACGTCAACGTGGGCACGATCGGCCACGTGGACCACGGCAAGACGACGCTGACTGCGGCGATTGCCACCGTGCTGTCCACCAAGTTCGGCGGCGAAGCCAAGGCATACGACCAGATCGACGCAGCGCCTGAAGAAAAGGCCCGCGGTATCACCATCAACACCGCCCACGTGGAATACGAAACGGCCAACCGCCACTACGCCCACGTGGACTGCCCCGGCCACGCCGACTACGTCAAGAACATGATCACCGGTGCTGCCCAGATGGACGGCGCCATTTTGGTGTGCTCGGCCGCTGACGGCCCCATGCCCCAGACCCGCGAGCACATTCTGCTGGCCCGCCAGGTGGGCGTGCCCTACATCATCGTGTTCCTGAACAAGTGCGACATGGTCGACGACGAAGAACTGCTCGAACTCGTCGAAATGGAAGTGCGCGAACTCCTGGACAAGTACGACTTCCCAGGCGACGACACCCCCATCATCCGTGGCTCTGCCAAGATGGCGCTGGAAGGCGACAAGGGCAAGCTGGGTGAAGAAGCCATCATGAAGCTGGCCGACGCTCTGGACAACTACATCCCCACGCCCGAGCGCGCTGTGGACGGCGCATTCCTGATGCCCGTGGAAGACGTGTTCTCCATCTCTGGCCGCGGCACCGTGGTGACCGGTCGCGTCGAGCGCGGCGTCATCAAGGTTGGCGAAGAAATCGAAATCGTTGGTATCCGCGACACGCAAAAGACCACCTGCACCGGCGTGGAAATGTTCCGCAAGCTGCTCGACCAGGGCCAGGCGGGCGACAACGTGGGCCTGCTGCTGCGTGGCACCAAGCGCGAAGACGTCGAGCGCGGCCAGGTGCTGTGCAAGCCCGGCTCGATCAAGCCGCACACGCACTTCACTGCCGAGGTGTACGTTCTGAGCAAGGACGAAGGCGGCCGTCACACGCCGTTCTTCAACAACTACCGTCCCCAGTTCTACTTCCGCACGACAGACGTGACCGGCGCGATCGAGCTGCCAGCGGACAAGGAAATGGTCATGCCTGGCGACAACGTGTCGATCACGGTCAAGCTGATCAACCCCATCGCCATGGAAGAAGGCCTGCGCTTTGCGATCCGCGAAGGCGGCCGCACGGTGGGCGCTGGCGTGGTTGCCAAGATCATCGCCT
>NZ_JBKDRI010000098.1:0-6054 GCF_046341535.1 Acidovorax sp.
GCAGCTTGTGCAGCGCATCGACCACTTCGTCGCCGCGCACAACACAAACTGCCAGCCCTTCACATGGACTGCCACCGCCGATTCGATCCTTGAAAAGCTGCATCGACTTTGCTCACGTATTTGCGGGACAGCACACTAGCCCGCAAAAAGGGGCAGATCCGCTTTCTTGAGCGTTCGCAGAACAAAGCTTGAGCGGCTGTGCCGGATGCCCTTGATCTTGTACAGCTTCTCACGCAGCAAGCGCTCGTAGTCGCGCGTGTCCTTGACCACGACCCGCAGCAGGTAGTCATAGTCACCTGAGACCAAGTGGGCCTCGATAACCTCGGGAATGCTGGCCAGAATCTCGCCGAATTTTTCCAGCGTGTTGTCCGAGTGGCTGTCCAGCGTGACCTGCACTAGCACCGTGTCGGCCAGATCCAGCGCCTGCGGGTTGATCCGTACCGTGTATCCCTGGATCACCCCCGCCTCTTCCATTTTCTTGATGCGGCCCCAGCAGGGCGAGGGGCTCAGGCCGACGGCCTGACCGATCTCCTGCAGGCTGGCCCGGGCGTTGGCTTGGAGTACAGCGAGAATTTTTCGATCAAGGCGATCCATCACTCTCATTATCCACCAAATCGCTAATTGACAGAAAATCCTTCTAAATTCCAAGGCTGCAGCGATGATTTCAGCAAAATCATCTGGAGTCTGCGCCGCATACTTCTCCCATCAAGGCGCTTTTACCGGAGCGCACGAACTGACAAGGCCCCGGCTGGTTACCGCCAGCACGGGGCCATTGGCATTTGAGGGGCTGCAGGCGGCGAGCGTCAGTCCGAGTGAGGCTGTTTGCGGCGTGCTGGGTGGCCCGGAGATCGCTGGCCCGATTCATCACGTACATGTTGCCGTCGGCAAGGGAGTTCCCTGCTGGCCAGCCGGACGCTCGTGACGTATGTTTCCATCGATTGCGCACTTTTTGCAGCGCGCCATTGACGCAAACTAGTTAGAATCTGGCCGTTCAGGAGAGAGTGTGCCGATCACGACATGGGTCGCGCCGCACCGCCGAAGGCGCAGGCAGCAGCCGAACGCTCAGGCAAAAGGACTGACAACCGCGCGCAGTGATGCGCGCGTTCCCTTGCTGGAGAGAGATGGCACCGCCCTGGCGCGGCTCCCATCCACCGAAGGAGCAAACTGCACGGCCAGCCAGGGCATTGCGGTGAATCTCTCAGGTAAACCGGACAGCGGGGCAAATACCGCGGCCTTCCATGAAGGCCGATGCCACCATTTGCCCGGAGCTCCCTTCATGTCATCCCCTGCTGCAGCCCCCCTGCTGACAACGCCTCTGAACGCGTTGCACATCGAACTGGGCGCGCGCATGGTGCCCTTTGCGGGCTATTCCATGCCCGTCCAATACCCCAGCGGCCTCATGGCCGAGCATGTGCACACGCGGCAGGCGGCAGGCCTGTTCGATGTCTCTCACATGGGCCAGCTCAAGCTGGTGGGGCCCGACGCTGCAGCGGCGTTCGAGACCCTGATGCCCGTGGATGTGATCGACCTGCCGGTGGGCAAGCAGCGCTACGGCCTGCTGCTGACGGACGAGGGCACCATCATCGACGACCTGATGTTCTTCAACCAGGGCAACGGTGAAATCTTCGTGATCGTCAACGGTGCCTGCAAAGTGGGCGACATCGCGCACATCACCGAGCGCATCGGACAACGCTGCCAGGTCATCCCCCTGCCCGACCACGCCCTGCTGGCGTTGCAGGGCCCCCAGGCCGTGACCGCGCTGGCGCGCCTGGCTCCCAGCGTGGCCAAGCTGGTGTTCATGACCGGCGGCAACTTCAGCATCGCAGGCTGCGACTGCTTCGTAACGCGCAGCGGCTACACCGGCGAAGACGGCTTCGAAATCTCGGTGCCTGCCGCGCAGGCCGACACGCTGGCCCGCGCGCTGCTGGCGCAACCTGAGGTCAAGCCCATCGGCCTGGGCGCGCGCAATTCGCTGCGCCTGGAGGCAGGCCTGTGCCTGTATGGCAACGATATCGACACCACCACGACACCCCCCGAGGCCGCACTGAACTGGGCCATCCAGAAGGTGCGGCGCACCGGCGGTGCGCGCGCGGGGGGCTTCCCGGGCGCAGACAAGGTGCTGGCGCAGATCGACAACCCCGCCAGCCTGTCACGCAAGCGCGTGGGCCTGGTGGCGCTGGAGCGCGTGCCCGTGCGCGACCACACCGAGCTGCAAAGCACCGACGGCCTCACGATCGGCGAAGTCACCAGCGGCCTGCTGGGCCCCACGGTGAACGAGCCCGTGGCCATGGGCTACGTGGCGCCAGCATTTGCCGCCATTGGTACGCGCGTGCATGCCATCGTGCGGGGCAAGCCGGTGCCCATGGAAGTGCGCGCGATGCCCTTTGTGCCCGCCAACTATTTCCGAGGCTGATGCCAGCCATGCGCGGCCATTGGACCAGCAGGCCCGCTACATTGCGCGGTGCAGTCTCTTACCCCTTCAACCACCCATTTTGAGGAGCCTCCCATGACCGTCAAATTCTCCAAAGACCACGAATGGATCAACGCCGCCGACCACAACGCGGCCATCGTCGGCATCACCGTGCACGCCCAGGACGCCCTGGGGGACGTGGTGTTTGTGGACCTGCCCGAAGTCGGCCAAACCTTTGCCCAGGGCGACGTGGCCGGCGTGGTCGAATCCGTCAAGGCCGCTGCCGATGTGTACATGCCCGTCTCCGGCGAGATCACCGAAGTGAATGAAGCCCTGCGCGCCGACCCCTCGCTGGCCAATACCGATCCGCTGAGCAGCGGCTGGTTCTTCAAGGTCAAGCTGTCCGATGCCGTCCAACTGGACGCGCTGCTGGACGAAGCCTCCTACACCGAATTTGCCAAGACCGCCTGATACGCCGGACGCGTTCGCGGGCCTGGCGTCGGGCCATGCCCGGACACCCTGACGCGGCCCCCACCCAACCCTGCCCTCACGAGACTGCCCCATGCTGATGCAATCCGCCACGCCTCTTGGCGCGCTTGAAAACGCCACCGAATTCCTGCCACGCCACATTGGTATCGATGCGGCCGATGAAGCGCACATGCTGTCCGTGATCGGCGAGGCCTCGCGCCGCGCGCTCATCGAAAGCATCGTGCCGCGCTCCATTGCGCGCAGCCGCGCAATGGATCTGCCGCTGCCCATTACCGAGGCCGCGGCGCTGGCAGAACTCAAGGCGATTGCATCCAAAAACAAGCTGCTCAAGAGCTTCATCGGCCAGGGCTACTACGGCACGCACACCCCCGGCGTCATCCTGCGCAACATCCTGGAAAACCCCGCCTGGTACACCGCCTACACGCCCTACCAGGCCGAAATCTCGCAGGGCCGCATGGAAGCGCTGGTCAACTTCCAGACCATGGTGTGCGACCTGACCGGCATGCCGATTGCCAACGCATCGATGCTGGACGAAGCAACCGCAGCGGCCGAGGCCATGACGCTGGCGATGCGCGCGGGAAAGTCCAAGTCCAACGTGTTCTTCGTGGACGATCAGGTGCTGCCGCAAACCCTGGAGGTGGTGCGCACGCGCGCCAAACCACTGGGGATTGAGGTGCGTCTTTGCAGCGGCCCAGAGGGGCTTGCACACGACAGCTTTGCGGTCTTGCTCCAGTACCCTGGGGTGACCGGCGAAGTGCGCGATCTGCGCGACTGGGTGACCCGGTACAAGGCCCGTGGGGCAAGCGTGATCGTCGCCGCCGATCTGCTGGCCCTTTCGCTGCTGACACCGCCCGGCGAGTGGGGAGCCGACATCGTGGTGGGCACCACCCAGCGCTTTGGCATGCCCATGGGCGCCGGTGGCCCGCACGCCGCCTACATGGCCTGCCGCGATGGCTTCAAGCGCAGCCTGCCTGGCCGCCTGGTGGGCGTGAGTGTGGACGCGCACGGCAACCCCGCCTACCGCCTGGCGCTGCAGACCCGCGAGCAGCACATCCGCCGCGAAAAGGCCACATCCAACATCTGCACGGCGCAGGTTCTGCCAGCCGTTATCGCCAGCATGTACGCCGTGTACCACGGCCCCGCAGGCATCCGCCGGATCGCGCAGCGCGTGGCCAGCTACACGGCCATCCTCACGCGTGGCCTGGAGCAGCTGGGCGCGCCGGTGCGCCCGCAGGCCTCCTTTGATACAGTGAGCCTGCACAGCGCAGATGCTACCAAATCAATAGCGGCAAAAGCAGTAGCGATGGGCGTAAACCTGCGAATTCATTCCAAAGACATCCTATGCATCTCACTGGACGAGACCACCACACGCACCGATGTGGAGCTGCTGTGGAAGATCTTCGCCAAGGATGGCCAGGCGCTGCCCACCTTCGACGCGTTTGAAAAGGGCATCGAGTCGCTCATCCCGGCCGAGCTGCGCCGGACCAGCGCGTACCTCACGCATCCGGTGTTCAACACGCACCATAGCGAAACCAGCATGCTGCGCTACATCCGCCAGCTGTCCGACAAAGACCTTGCGCTGGACCGCAGCATGATCCCGCTGGGCTCGTGCACCATGAAGCTCAACGCCACCAGCGAGATGATTCCCATCACCTGGCCCGAGTTTGCCAACATGCACCCCTTCGCCCCCGCCGACCAGCTGGCAGGCTACAAGGAGCTGGACGAACAGTTGCGCGCGTGGCTGTGCCAGGCCACGGGCTACGCGGGTATCAGCCTGCAGCCCAACGCGGGCAGCCAGGGTGAATACGCTGGCCTGCTGGCCATCAAGGGCTACCACGAATCGCGCGGCGAGGGCCACCGCAACATCTGCCTGATCCCCAGCAGCGCGCATGGCACCAACCCGGCCAGCGCGCAGATGGTAGGCATGCAGGTGGTGGTGACCAAGTGCGACGACAACGGCAATGTGGACATGGCCGACCTGAAGGCCAAGTGCGAGCAGCACAGCGCCAATCTGGCCGCCGTGATGATCACCTACCCCAGCACGCACGGCGTGTTTGAAACCAGCGTGAAGGAGCTGTGCGCGCTTGTGCACCAGCATGGCGGCCGCGTGTATGTGGATGGTGCCAACATGAACGCCCTGGTGGGCGTGGCAGCCCCCGGCGAGTTTGGCGGCGACGTGAGCCACCTGAACCTGCACAAGACCTTCTGCATCCCCCATGGCGGTGGCGGCCCCGGCGTGGGCCCTGTGTGCGTGGTCGAAGACCTGGTGCCTTTCCTGCCCGGCCATGCCACGGCGGGTGTGGCGGGTGGCGTGGGCGCGGTCAGCGCTGCGCCGCTGGGCAACGCAGCCGTGCTGCCCATCAGCTGGATGTACTGCCGCATGATGGGCGCCGAGGGTCTGCAGTCCGCTACCGAAGTGGCCATCCTGTCGGCCAACTACATCAGTGTGCGGCTGAAGGAGCACTACCCCACGCTGTACGCCTCTGAAGGCAAGGACGGCAAGCCGGGCCATGTGGCCCACGAATGCATCCTGGACTTGCGCCAGCTCAAGGACACCAGCGGCGTAATGGCCGAAGACGTGGCCAAGCGCCTGATCGACTACGGCTTCCATGCACCCACGCTCAGCTTCCCTGTGCCCAACACGCTCATGGTGGAGCCCACCGAGAGCGAAACCCTGCACGAGCTGGACCGCTTTATCGACGCGATGATCGCTATCCGCGAAGAGATCCGCCAGATCGAATCCGGCGCATGGCCACAGGACAGCAACCCGCTGAAGAACGCACCGCACACGGCAGAAAGCCTGCTCTCGGGCGACTGGACGCGCCCCTACAGCCGCGAGGCCGCCGCCTACCCCGTGCCCGCCCTGCGCAAGGGCAAGTACTGGGCGCCCGTGGGCCGTGTGGACAACGTCTGGGGCGACCGCAATCTGTCGTGCAGCTGCATACCCGTGTCTGACTACGCATAGAATCCCCCGAAAAAACAAAGGCCCTACTAACGGGCCTTTGTTATATTAAACCTGAATCCGTGACCCCAATCCCCCGGGTTCCGTAATCGCACAGAAACCGGGCAGAGAAACCCCGATATTCACCCCCAGTCCGGCCATTTCAACGCAACAAACCCGACCGGCACCCCAGATATACGCTCATCATGCCCTG